>CAMXNV010000006.1 GCA_947245315.1 uncultured Oscillibacter sp.
GGGCCTCCCGGGCCGCCGTAAGCAGCCCCGCAAGCATCACCAGCAGGAAAATGAGAAGGGGTATATAGAGCTGCGTATCCTCCAAGCCGCCCCATACCCCGGACAAACCGTTGTAGTCGCGGCTATGCTGCACGCCGCAGACCAGGCAGGTCATCGTCCCCAGGAACCCCAGCAGCGACAGCCACAGGCCGAACACAAACCGCTTCATACTTTACCCTCCCGTCATTGAATATCCAATTCCTTTGCCATATCGTTCAGATTGATGGTCAGCATTTTGCTCACGCCCTTTTCCTGCATGGTGACGCCGTACAGCACGTCGGCCTCCTCCATGGTGCCCCGGCGGTGGGTGATGACGATGAACTGGGTCTTCCCCGTCAGGCCCCGCATGTACCGGGCATAGCGGGTGACGTTCACGTCGTCCAGAGCCGCCTCGATCTCGTCCATGACGCAGAAGGGGGTGGGGTGGACCTTCAAAATCGAGAAGTACAGGGCGATGGCCACAAAGGCCTTCTCCCCGCCGGAGAGGAGGGAGATGGTCTTGAGGGTCTTCCCCGGGGGCTGGGCCTTGATCTCAATGCCGCAGTTCAGGATGTCCTCCGGGTCCTCCAGCTCCAGCTGGGCCTGTCCCCCGCCGAAGAGCTCGACAAAGGTGGCCTGGAAGCTCTCGTTCAAAAGCTGGAACTGCCCGGCGAAAATCCGGGTCATCTCCTCCGTGATCCCGCCGATGATGCCTGTCAGCTCCTCCTTGGCCTTCTCCACGTCGTCCCGCTGGCCCGTCAGGTAGGTGTAGCGGGTGTTCACCCGGTCGTACTCCTCGATGGCCCCGATGTTCGGCGTGCCCAGGGCGGCGATGTCCCGCTTCAGCTCCCCGATCCGGCGGGTGGCCTTGGGCACGCTCTCCAGCTCGATGCGCTGGGCCTGGGCGTCGCTGTGGCTGAGCTCGTAGTGCTCCCACAGCCGGTCGATGATCTGCTTCTCCTCCATGCCGGAGGTGGCCAGCCTCTGCTCCAGCCGGGAGGCGGAGCGCTCCAGGTTCAGGAGGTTCTCGTTCATCTCCTGGCTGGCCTTGTTCTGGGCGGTGCGCCGGGCCTCTAGGGCCAGCTTCTCCTCCTGCAGGGCCGCCAGGCGCTCCCGGCAGGCCTGCTGCCGCCGGTTCAGCTCTCCGGCGGCCTCCCGCCGCCCGGTGATCTCCTCCAGGGCCTTCTCGATGGCCTCCTGGTAGCGCACCAGGGTCTCCTCCCGCTCCTGGCGGTTCCCCGTCAGCTCCGCCGCCAGGCGGCGCAGGTCCTCCGCCCGCTGGAGGGCGGCGTCCCGCTCGGCGGCCAGGGCGGCCAGCTCCTCCTTCTTCGCGGTGACCTCCTCGCTCAGGGCACTGGACTGGGCCAGCAGCTCCGACTGGTCCGAGAGGGCCGCGGCGGCCTGCTCCCGGTACCGGGCGGCCTGGGCCTCCTGTTGGGCCACGGCGGCCTCCGCCGCCTCTCCCCGGCGCCGGTTGTCCTCCAGGTGGCCGGTGAGGCTCTCCAGCTCTCCCTCCAGGCTCTCCAGGTTCTCCCGGAGGGACCGGAGCAGCAGGTCCAGGTGGTTCTGGATGCCCGCCAGCCGGAGGACCTCGTCCTCCGCCTGGCGGCGCTGGCCCTCGGCGGTCTCCAGGTCATAGCGGGCGGCGGCCAGCTCCCGGGCGGCGGACTCCTCCGCCTCTTTGGCGGCCTCCAGGCGCTTTTGAATCTCCCCGGACCGGCTATGGAGCTTCTCCAGCTCCGCGGCCCGGCTCAGCACCCCGGCGTTCCGGGAGACGGAGCCACCGGTCATGGAGCCCCCCCGGTTGATGACCTGGCCGTCCAGGGTGACGATGCGGAAGGCGTTATGGTACTTCCGGGCCATGGCGATGCCGCAGTCCAGGTCCTCCACGATCACCGTCCGGCCCAAGAGGTTCTGGAAGATGTTCCGATACTTGTTATCGAAGCTCACCAGCCGGGAGGCGACGCCCACAAAGCCGAATTCCCGCTCCACGCCCTGCTCCCGCAGCTCCTCGCCCCGGATGGCGGTGAGGGGCAGGAAGGTGGCCCGGCCCCCGTCCCGCTGCTTCAAAAAGCCGATGGCGGCCTTGGCGTCCTCCTCCCGGTCTACCACCACGTTCTGGAGCCCCGCCCCCAGGGCGATCTCGATGGCCACGGTATAGCGCTGCTCCGTCTTCATCAGCCCCGCTACGGGGCCGTGGACCCCCCGCAGGCGGTTCTGGCACACCAGCTTCACCGCCTTGGAAAAGCCCTCGTACTCCCGCTCCATCTCCGTGAGGAGGCGGATCCGGTTCTCCAGGGCCCCGGCGTCCATGGTCAGCTTCATCCGCTGGTCCGACGCGGCGGCGGCCTTTTTTTCCCGCTCCTCCATCCGCAGGCTGTGGCCCGCGATGACGTTGGCGGCGGTCTGGGCGTCCTCCCGGGCGTCCTCCAGGGCGCGGCGGTTGGCCCTGTCCTCTCTCCGGGCCTGCTCCAGCTGCTCCTCCAGGGCGGCCTTGTCCGTCTCCACGGTGCTCCGCCGCTCCTCCATCTGCCCGTTCTCGGCGGCGATGGCGGCGGACTCCGCCCGGGCGTCGGCGGCGGCGGCCACGGCCATGGCCTCCCGGCCCCGGAGGGCCTCCGCCTCGGACTGCTGGCCCCCCGCCTCCTCGGCGGCGGCCCGGGCCCGCTCCAAAAGGGCCTCCAGGCCCGCGTTCAGCTCCTCCAGGCGCCGGGAGAGGCCCTCCGCCCGGTCCCGCTCGCCGGCGGCCTGGGCGGCCAGGCCCCCGGCCCGGCTGTCGGACTCCACCAGCTCCGTCTCCGCCCGGCGGATGTTCTCCCGGTTGTGGGCGATGCCGCTCTCCAGCACCGCGATGGCGGCGGCCTGGTCCTTGGCCTGGTTGTCCAGCTCCCCGGCCTCGCCCCGGACCCGCTCCGCCTCCATGTCCTTCTGGCGCATCTCCTCGCCGAAGCGCTCCCCCTGGGCATAGAGATCGTCCAGGGCCGCCCGGGCGGCGTCCCGCTCCTGGCACGCGGCGCGGAAATCCAGCTCCAGCTTCCGGGTGCTGCTCCGCAGGGCGTCCAGGTTCTCCAGCCACACGGAAATCTCCAGCAGCCGCAGCTCGTCCCGGAGGATGAGGTACTGCCTCGCCTTCTCGGCCTGGTCCCGGAGGGGTTCCACCTGGAGCTCCAGCTCCCCGATCTTGTCATTGATCCGAACCAGGTTCTCCTCCGTCCGCTCCAGCTTCCGCTCCGCCTCCTCCTTCCGGTGGCGGAAGCGGGAGATGCCGGCGGCCTCCTCGAAGATCTCCCGGCGCTCGCTGCTCCGGGTGGAGAGAATCTCGTCGATCTTGCCCTGGCCAATGATGGAGTAGCCCTCCCGCCCAAGGCCCGTGTCCAGGAACAGCTCCGTCACGTCCTTGAGGCGGACAGACTGGCGGTTGATGTAGTATTCGCTCTCCCCGCTCCGGTAATACCGGCGGGTGACGGCCACCTCCGCCTCCTCCATAGAGGGGAAGATGCCCTCGGTGTTGTCCAGCACCAGGGTCACCTGGGCGAAGCCCACCTGGTTCCGCTGCTCCGTGCCGCCGAAGATGACGTCCTCCATCTTGGCGCCCCGGAGGCCCTTGGCGCTCTGCTCTCCCATGACCCAGCGGATGGCGTCGGAGATATTGGACTTCCCCGAGCCGTTGGGGCCCACGATGGCGGTGATGTCCTCCCCGAAGTTCAGCAGGGTCTTGTCCGGAAAGGACTTGAAGCCCTGAATTTCCAATGCTTTTAAATACACGTTTCCACCTCTGACGAAGCCCCGGCGGGGGCGTCTTCCATAATTAATTTACTATATCAGAGAAAGGGCCGCATTTCAAGACAAAATCTGTAAAGGTCCTATCCAGGGATTTCCCGCCCCCTTCCCCGGGTTTTCTGTATTTGAGAGAGTCCGATTGGCGGATTTTATTGCAGGGGCGGGCTCTGTCCCGCCCCCTACTTCCCCTGTATTTCCACCCTTGCAACCGGCCCCGAAAGAGGCTATCATAGAAAGGCGGGCCGGTCCTCCGGCCCCCGCACAAAACTCCGCAAGGAGGGATTCCATGAAGCGAACCACCGTCTCCTACCCCTTCCTCTGCGCCCTGGTCCTGTGGGCCGGGCTCTACGTGTGCGCCCTGCTGGCCCCCGAGCTGGCGGAGGCCCTGTGCCGCGCGCTGGGGCCGGACCCGGCGGTGGCGATCCTCCAGGGGGAGCACTGGGGGAGCCTGATCCAAGCCCTGCTGCTGGGCGGGTGCCTGTTCCTCTCCCCCCTCTTCTTCTGCCTGGAGCGGGTGACGCTCCGCCGGGCCGGGAGGAGCCGGGCCCACGCCGTGACCTCGGACCGGAACGCCCTCTGGGGGAGGGCCCCCGCCTCCCGGGGCACCGCTCCGGCGGCCTACGCCATCCTGGGCGGGCTGGCGCTTCTGTTCTTCTTATTCTTTGTCCTGGGGGCCGGGCTCCCTGAGCAGATCCGGGCCTCCGGCCGGGACCTGGCCCGGTACCGGGCCGGGAACCCCGCCGTCTACCAGGGCCCCCTCGCCCTGGCGGAGGCCCCCCTCCGGAACGGGGAGCGGCAGATACCCGACTCCCGCTTTGTCTACTACGACGCCGGCAGGGGCTCCCTCCGCTGCGACGCCGCCCTGGCCCCCCGGACGGAGCTGATGCAGCCCGCCTACACGGTGGCCTACCTTCCGGAGACGGGGACCGTCCTCTCCGTCACCGACGGGGCGGGAAACCTCCGCACCGGCGAACAGCAGCCGGAGCTCACGCCGCCGGAGGGCTGCTGGCTTTACGGGGACCTGCCGGTGCCCCGCTGCGGCGGCGTGGAGGGCTACGGCGCCCTCCAGCCCGAGCAGCAAGCCCTCTTTGACCTGCTGTACAGCCAGGTCCTCAGCGGCGCCGTGGCCGCCGGGGAGGTCCCCACCCGGACCTTTGACCTTCCCTATCCCATGGAGCGGAAGCGCTTCCGGGAGGTGCTGGACCTCTACGCCGCCTCCGGCGCGGCGGAGGCCTTCCCCAACCACGGCTACGCCTCCGACGACGGGCCCACCGTCCGCCGCGCCTACTGCTACGCCATCGTCCGCGCCTGACCTTTTCCCCTCCCGTCCGGAAAGAAGTGGCCGGAACCCATTGACAAGCGGTCTCGGAGACCCCTATAATAGAGACAGTCCCCATATCCCCTTTAATTCTAATGTGTTCGAGGTGCGGAGAGATGAAGAGTATCCGAAAAAAAATCACGGTCTGCCTGATTGCCACCGTCCTGATTTCCCTGGTTCTGGTGGGCGTGTCCAGCATTGCCCTGAATTATCGGAGCACCCTGGCCACCGTGGAGCAGATGATGTGCGAAACCGCCGTGCTGGCGGCGGAGCGCATTGAGGAGGAGCTGAACGCCTATAAAAACGTGGCCATGGACACGGGGCGCATTACCCAGCTGTCCAACTCCTTCACGCCCCTGGAGGAGAAGAAGGCCATCATTGACGAGCGCGTCAGCCTCCACGGCTTCCAGCGGGGCAACGTCATCGGCCTGGACGGGATCAGTATCTTTGACGGGAAGGATTACTCCGACCGGGAATACGTCCAGCAGGCCATGAAGGGAAACGTCTACGTCTCCCAGCCCCTGGTCAGCAAGATCACCGGCGAGCTGTCCATCATGGTGGCGGCCCCCCTCTACTCCGGCCGGGGCATCATCTCCGGCGTGGTCTATTTCGTGCCCCCGGAGACCTTTTTGAACGACATTGTCTCCTCTATTAAAATCAGCGAAAACAGCCAGGCCTATATGATAAACAAAGAGGGAGACACCATAGCCGATATTACCCTGGACACCATAACCACCCAAAATGTGGAACGGGAGGCCCAGAGCGACCGCTCCCTGAAGCAGCTGGCCGCCATCCACGGGGAGATGCGCCAGGGGAAGAACGGCTTCGGCAGCTTCCACGCCGCCGAGGGGCCCCGCTTTGCCGCCTACGCCCCCGTGGGCGGAACCAACGGCTGGAGCGTGGCCGTCACCGCCATGAAAAAGGACTACCTGGCGGATACATACTTCGGCATGGCCATCAATATATTGGTCATCATTGCCTCGATCCTGGCCTCCATCGTGGTGGCCCTGAAGCTGTCCAGCAACATCAGCCTCCCCATGCGGTCCTGTGCCGAGCGGATGAAGCTGCTGGTCCAGGGAGACCTGGAGTCCCCCGTTCCCCAGGTCGCCGGACGGGACGAGACGGCGGAGCTGGCCCGCTCCACGGCGGAGATGGTGACGGGGCTGAACACCATCATCAACGACATCCGCTATCTCCTCACGGAGATGGCCAACCGGAATTTCGACATTCAGTCCGCCCACCGGGACGCCTACGTGGGGGATTTCCAGAACATCCTGGAGTCCATGCGGACGCTGAAAATGGAGCTCAGCGGCACCATGCGCCAGATCAACGCCTCCGCCGGGCAGGTGTCCGCCGCCAGCGGTCAGGTCTCCACCGGCGCCCAGACCCTGAGCCAGGGCTCCATGACCCAGGCCAGCTCCGTGGAGGAGCTGGCGGCCACCATCAACGACATCTCCGCCAGCGCCCGGAAGACCTCCGAGGCCGCCGGGGAGGCGGGCCGCTTCGTGGGCCAGGCCGGAGGGCAGCTGGGCGTCAGCGTGGAGCACGTCAAGGAGCTCAACGCAGCCATGGAGAAGATCTCCCGCTCCTCGGAGGAAATCTCCAAGATCATCGCCGCTATTGAGAACATCGCCTTCCAGACCAATATCCTGGCCCTGAACGCCGCCGTGGAGGCCGCCCGGGCGGGCACCGCCGGCAAGGGCTTCGCCGTGGTGGCGGACGAGGTGCGGAACCTGGCCTCCAAGTCCGACGAGGCCGCCAAGGCCACCAAGGAGCTGATTGAGGGCTCCATTGTCGCCGTCACCGAGGGCAGCCGGGCCGTGGACAATGTCACCAAATCCCTGGAGCAGACCAGCGTCTACGCCGGGCATGTGACCACCCAGATGGACATTGTGGTGGAGGCCGTGGAAAACCAGACCGCTGCCATCGCCCAGGTCACGGAGGGCATCGATCAGATTTCCTCGGTGGTGCAGACCAACAGCGCCACCGCCCAGGAGAGCGCCGCGGCCAGCGAGGAGCTGTCCGCCGAGGCCGCCAGCTTGAAGCAGTTGGTGGATTCCTTTACGCTGGCTAGGGAGTGAGTCCTTCGTACAGCCGCCTTGGCGGCGGGGGAATTCCTTGGGACGCCTCCATCTTTAAGTAACAAACCATCAAAGAAAAAACGCCCTCCGGCTCCGTTCCATCATCTGAACGAAGCCGGAGGGCGCTGTCTGTCTCCTGTTATCCTTGCATAACGTATCCGAGGGTCAAGCCGGTCCTCCGATCCCGGAGGCCCTCACTCCTTCCAGTCCTCCAGGGGATGAGGCGACAGGAGCACCTTAAAGGCCCGTTTCTCCATGGTCTGTTGGAAGCCCTTCTCCCACTCCTCCAGCGGAAGGACCGCGCTGATCATATCCTCGATGTGGATCATCTTATTTTCCAGCAGCCGCAGGGCAATCAGCCAGGAGGTCCGCTCCGACGCGTAGCTGTTGGAAATCGTGATCTCCTTATACAGCGCCAGGTCCATATTATAGGGAATGGGCTTCCCAGGAATGGCAATCTGGGTGTAGTTCCCCGTCTTCCTGAGGGCCTGGAGGCAGAATTCGGCGGACGCCGCCGCCCCGGAGCACTCGAAAGCCGTGTGGGCCCCCAGCCCCTCCGTCAGCTCCAGGATTTTGGCCAGCGGGTCTCCCTCGTCCACCCGGACCGTGGCGTAGACGCCCAGCTTCCGGGCCAGCGCAAAGCGCTCCCGGTCGCTCTCCAGGCCGGTCATAATCACGATGCCGCCGTTTGCCATCGCCACCTGGGCCGTCAGCTGGCCCATAATGCCCGCTCCCGCCACAAGCACATAGTCCCCCGCCTTGATGACGGTGCGCTCACAGACGCCGCGGCAGACGCAGGCCAGCGGCTCGCAGAGGGCCGCCGTCCGGAGAGACACTCCCTCCGGGATCAAAAAGGCGTGTTTCGCCGGGATGACCACATACTCCGCAAAGCCGCCGTCGCAGCCGCTGCCCACGCTCTTCCGCTCGTTGCAGAGCATCCGCAGCCCCAGGCTGCACCACAGGCAGTCCTCGCAGGTGTCCACCGCCGTCAGCGTGACAATGCGGTCCCCGGCCTCGAATTTCTTGACGTTCTTCCCCGTCTCCACCACGACGCCGGAGAACTCATGCCCCGTGATCCGCGGGGGATCGCTGGGATATTCGTCCAGCATCAGGTGGAGATCCGTCCCGCAGATTCCGCAGGCGTATATCTTGACCTTGATGTCATCGTCCCCGGGAACCGGCTCCGGTACGTCCATGTACCGCATGCAGTCCGGGCCGTGCTTTGTCTTTACCAGCGCTTTCATGTTTGTTCCTCCATACTCATTGCCCGGCGGGCGGCTCCATGGTCAGAATCACTTTCAGTGCCTCTTTCCGCCGCACCAGCTCCAGGCAGGTCTCGATTTCCTCCAGGGGCAGGACGTGGGAGTAAAACTGCCTGGGGTCGATCCGCCCTTCCTCGATCATACGGATGTTCTCCTCCATGACGGCATACTCCCCCTGGGGGAGATTCAATAGCTGAATCATGGTGTTGTTTTTCAGCCTTGTGATGTCAACGCAGGTGTCCCCCTGGCGCAGAACGCCCATAGAGCCCACCCTGCCGCCGGGTTTCAGGAAGGAGGACGCCTCCAACAGGATTCCGGAGGCCCCCACCGCGTCCACGGCCACATCAAACTGCCGCCCCGCCAGCGCCTCCCGGACGTCCTCCCGGGCTCCGTTAATGCTCCGGTCGATGCCGCAGAGCCGCCCAGCCCGTTCCAGCCGGTCGTCCAGCCGGTCCACCGCCACGATCTCAGCGGCTCCCAGCATCCGCATGTATTTCATCAGTGCCATTCCCATCGGGCCGGCGCCGTACACCAGGGCTCGGGTCCCGGGGCCGACGCCGAAGTTCTTGGCGGCGCTCAGGCTCTCGCTCAGGGAGAGCAGCATGGCGATGTCCGTATAGGCAAAGGTCCGGGGGACCTTCGCGCACTTCCCCGAAAACGGAAGCGGGCCTTGATACCCATCCTCCCGCATGGCCTGATAGTCCACCACTAGGCCGTACTCGGACATCCCTCCGTAGGTCTTGGTATAACCATTTCCGGGTTCGCTCCGCAGGTTCGGGTGGAGGAAGCGGTCCCCCACTTGGATGTGGCGCACCTTGGGCCCCAGCTCCACTACCTCTCCCGCGCCCTCGTGTCCCAGCAGCGTGGGGAAGGGCTGCATCCCCTCGTGGGCCGGCAGCGTGCCCCGGATGATCTGGAAGTCTGTCCCGTTGCAAAAGCCACAGGCATGGACTCTCACCAGCGCCTCATAGTCCTCCGGCTTTGGAATGGGAACATCGTCCACAATCTGCACGCGGTCCGCCTCCAGAACCGCCACCGATCTCATACACTCTCTCATCGGTCAATCCTCATTCAGCAACAGAATCTTCCCCGGAACCGGGCCGGCTTGGAAGTTCATAAATGCCTCCTTTGCCCGGCTCATGGGATAGGTTTTATAAATCAGGCTGTCCGTAATTTTCAGCTTCCCCTCCCGGAGATAATGGGCGGTCAGGGCCCACTCCCTCCCCGGGTACGGCGGGGAGTAGGACATCCAGGAGGCGGTCAGCCGGAATTCCTTGCGGTTCATCAGCTCCCAGGTGGCAGGGGGAAACACGACATCCCTGTGGGGATTCCCAATGAAGCAGAGCTTGGCCTTCACCGCCGCAATCTGAAAGGCGATGTTCATGGTGGCGCTCTGCCCCGCCGTCTCAAACACGTACTCAAAGCCCGCCCCGCCGGTCACGGCCATGGCCTCCTCCAGGAAGGACTCCCGCCGGGTATTGACCGTGTAGTCCGCCCCGTACTCCCGGAGGAACTCCAGGCGCCCGTCGTCAAGGTCGAAGACCGTGATGTGCTTCGCCCCAAAAATCTTCGCCCACTGCATGGTGAACAGGCCGATGGTCCCGCCCCCCAGAATCGCCACCTCGCCGCCGCCCTGATAGTCCCCGCAGAACAGGCCGTGGAGCCCCACCGTGGCCGGCTCGAACATGGCGGCCTGTTGGAAGGAAATCCGCTCCCTGTCGAAGGGAACGGCGTGGATCGCCGGCATTACCACGTAGTCGCAAAACGCCCCCGGCCGCTTGGAGCCGATAAAGCTGTACTGCTTGCAGGAGGCGTAATTGCCCCTCTGGCAGTCGCCGCACGTCATGCAGGGCACCAGCGGCGCCCCCACCACGCAGTCCCCTGCCCGCAGGCCCTTCACGTCGCCGCAGGTCTCCACAATCTCGCCGGAGAACTCGTGCCCCAGAATAATGGGGTAGTAAAACGCGCCGGACTGAAATACCCGGGGAATGTCGGAGCCGCAAATTCCCGCCGCCCGTACCCGGACCTTGACCTCTCCCGGTTTCAGCTCCGGCAGGGGCGCCTCTTCATAGCGGATGTCCTCGTCCCCGTACAGAACGGCGGCTCTCATCGTCTCACTCTTCATGACTCTCCTCCACAGAGGCTTCGCCTGCTATGCGGACTCCACAGCAGGCGAAGCGATTTCATTATTCCTGGCGGGACGCAATGCCGCCGTCCACCAGATACGTCTGTCCGGTGAGGAACTCCGAGGCGTCCGACGCGCACAGGAGCATCAGGCCCATCAGGTTCTTGAATTCGCCGATCCGCCCAATGGGGATGCGGCGGACCAGGGGATCCCGGAAGCCGGGGTCTTCCAGCAGCTTTGCGTTGATGTCCGTCTTGATGAACGTGGGGCCCAGGGCGCTGACAGTGATGCCGTACTGCGCCAGCTCACAGGCCAGCTGCTTGGTGAGCATGCTCACCGCCCCCTTGGAGGCCGCGTAGGCGGAATGCCCGGTGAGGGCGGTGCCCAGCACGCTCTTCATGGAGGACATGTTGATGATTTTCCCGTAGTGCTGGGGGATCATCGCCCGGTTGCAGACCTCCCGGGTTACGATAAACGTGGACCGCAGATTCATATTGATGACCTTGTCCCAGCTGTCGTCGTCCATCTCCGGCAGGAATTTGAGAATGCTCCCGCCGGCGGAGTTAATCAGGATGTCGATCCGGCCCAGGTCCTTCTTCGCCTGTTCCACCATCTCGATCACCTGCTCCGTCAGGGTCACGTCGCAGGACTGATAATAGCAGGCCCTTCCCAGCGTCCCGGCGTACTCCGCGATCTCCTTGCAGCTCTCCACATTGCGGCTGGTCAGAAACACGTCGCAGCCGTTTTCCAGCAGGCACAGCGCCATGGCCCGGCCCAGGCCCTTGGAGCCGCCGGTGATCAGCGCCTTCTTGCCCTCCACGCTGAAAATGCTGGAGGACGTTCCGTATTTTTCAATCATAGGCTCTCTTCCCCGGCGTTAAATTTCGCCGTACAGGTGCGCGGACTCGTGGCCGCAGATGAGGTACTCCGGCTTCCACTCGGGGCAATAGGCGCGGACCTTGTCATAGCTCTTGTACAGGGCATAGTGGTCATAGATCAGCGTGGACGCCACGCAGGGCACTCCCTCGTCATAGGGGGTGATCTTCACCGTTTTTCCGTCGTAGTCCTTCATCTCCGTCAAGGTGGGGAAGGCCATGCAGCGCAGGTGGAACAGGTCGCCCACGAAGATCCGCAGGCCCTTGGTGGTGTTGACCACGATGCTCTGGGAGCCCCGGGTGTGGCCCGGCGTCTTGATGAGGCGGATGCCCTCCATCAAATCCATATCCCCGTCGATCAAAACCAGCTTGGGCGTCTTCCGCAGGAAGGGAATCACCTCCGGGTCATGATCCCGGCGGACCGTCTCGCCGTAGCAGGGGTTCAGCAGATTGTCAAAGTCGTCGTACTGGGCATAGGAGGGGGTGTCCATAAACAGCTGCGCATTTCCCGCGTGGTCATTGTGCAGGTGCGTGTACAGCATCACGTCGATGTCCGAGGGCTTCAGGCCCACTTTCGCCAGAGACTCAACCAGGTCCTTCTCGCCGCACTCGGCGGGGGCGCCGCCCCAGGCCTTTCCGTCAATGAGGAAGCGCTCGTTGATGCCGTTGTCGATCAGGACATTTTTCTCCCCGTCCTGGAGCAAAAAGGCCAGGTAGGGCAGCTTCACCGGAGCGTCGTCCTTTCCCGGGTCAAATTGACCTTATTTCCAATATGCCAGCCGCAGTCTATGGTGGTGACCTTCCACTTGCCAACTCCAATCGCGCTCATACTTCCATACCTCCATTTTTATTTCACGGAACTTCCGTGAGATTACATAGTCTCAGCGCCGCTTCCCGTCCGCGCCGCACAGCTTGATCCAGCGGCGGGCCACGTCCTTCATGGCCTCCTTGGCCGGAAGGGCAAAACTGGTGATCGCGTGATCTTCCGGGTTCTTTCCGATGACCTCCCGGACCTTGCGCTTATAGGTGTAATGCAGCTCGGTTCCCACATTGACCTTGCTGATGCCGTTTTCAATGCAGGTGCGGATCACCTCCGCGTCCAGGCCGCTGCTCCCGTGCAGCACCAGGGGTACGTCCAGTATGCCGGACACCTGGGCCAGCAGTGCGATATTCAGCTTGGGCGGGGTCTTATAAAAGCCGTGCCGGTTTCCGATGCCGATGGCCAGGGAGGTCACGCCCCCCTCCTCCACCATGCGGACGCAGTCCTCCATGCGGGCAATATAGGCCCCGCCGGAATAGCGCCCCTCTTCGGTCCGGCCCAGAATCTGGCCCACCTCGCCCTCCATCCAGACGCCGTGCTCCTTCGCATAGGAGGAAACCATCCGGCTGTACTGGATATTCTCATCCAGCGGAAGCGCGGACCCGTCGTACATCACGGAGTGATAGCCCGCGTCCACCGCCGCCTTGCAGCGGCTGACGTCGGAGCAGTGATCCAAATGGTTGAGCAGATTCCCAAGGGACCGTTTGTAAGCGATGCCTCCCAGCCCCCCGCAGATGTCCAGGCCCATGGCGTCTACGGTATTCCTGGCGGACGCGGCGTACACCGGCGCGTTCAGCTCCTCCGCCGCCTCCATGATCGCCAGGAATTCCCACGAGTCCGTGTAGTTGAATGCGGGGATGGCATATCCCCCCCGCCGCGCTTCCAGCAGCATATTCCGGTATGTATTACTCAAATTTAATCTCCAACCGTTCTGTAGAATTAATGAAGTGAGAGAGGGTCCGGCCATCGGGAATCCCGGTGGAGGCCCCCACGGACCTCACCGCGAAGGCGGCGGCGGCCGTGCCCCGGACCACGCAGTCCGTCAGCGGTTCCCCGCTGTCCAGCCCGCCGATGAAGCCGCCCACAAAGGCGTCTCCCGCGCCGGTGGTGTCCACCGCATCCACGGCGTAACAGCCGCAGGTAAAGGCCCTCCCGGTCTTCGGGCTGCAATAGGAGCCCTCCTCGCCCATTTTGAGAATGACGCTGCCCGCGCCCAGCGCTTTCAGCTCCGCCGCAATCCTCCCGGGGTCTTTCGTGTGCAGCATGCACTCCGCCTCCCCCAGGCTGGGCAGGAAGTAGTCCAGGTAGGGCATGCAGCAACGGATCGTCTCCAGCCAACGGCCGCTGTGGTCATAGGCCACGTCCATGCTGGTGGTGAGCCCCAGGGCCTTGGCCCGCCGCAGGGCCTCCGCGGCGCCCGGGCCGTCAAAGGCCGGGAGGTGAAAGGTTCCGCCGATGTGAAAGTGCCGGTGTTTTTTCATCACGGCCTCCGGAATATCCTCCAGACAGAACTCCTCGTTGGACCCCGGGCAGTGCAGGAAGTTCCGGGCGCCGTCCTCCCGGATCAGCGCGATGACCTTCGAGCTGGCCCGTCCGGCGGAGCAGCGGACGCCGTCCATACAGACTCCCGCCGACCGGGCCGCCTCTATGACCTTCCGTCCGAACTCGTCGTTCCCGGCCCGTCCGATGAAGGCAACCTCATAGCCCATCCGTCCCAGACCCACCGCCGTGTTCAGGGCGTCGCCCCCGTTCACGATCTCGATCTGTTCCACCGTCACGCTGTCCGGCAGCGTGTCCATGGCGGGGACCGGCCTGACCACAATATCGGCCACCATCTCCCCCACGCATAAAATGCTCAGTTTCAGCACCTCCTGTCTCTCCGGCGTCCGCCGCCCCCCGACTCAAATCCGAAAAAGCCGGGCCGCGTTCCCGCCGCAGATGTCTCTCCGCTCCCGGGCCGTCAGCCGCAGCGCCTCCACGTGCTCCACCGGCTGGTAGTCCCCCATGTCAAAGGGGTAGTCCGTGCCCAGCAGCACGTGATCGCTTCCAAACTGATCCGCCAGGAATTGAAGCGCCGCGGGCCAGTGGGTGATCGTATCAAAATAGAGATGGTCCGCATACAGCTCCGGGGATTTTGAAATGTGGGCATGGGGCTCCTCCCGGACGGAGTACCCGTGCCGCAGACGCCCCATCTGATAGGGGAAGTACCCGCCGCCGTGGGAGGCAAACACCTTCAGGCCGGGATGCTTTTCAAAAACGCCCCCAAAAATCAGGTGGTTGAGTCCCAGGTTGGTCTGGTAGACATTGCCCACCAGGTTCGTGTTGTAATACGAGCGCAGTTCCTCCCTGCACTTGGAAAAACAGGGGTGCAGGTGCAGAAGAATCTCGTGCTCTCCGCAGTATTGATAGATGGGGTCAAAGGCCTCCGCGTCCAGGTGGGTCTCGTTAATCATGGGTGCAATGGCCAGCGCGTTCAGGCCCAGGGTCTCGTGGGCCCTGCGCAGCTCCTCCAGGGCCAGCTCCGGCTCCTGCATGGGAATGCTGGCCATCCCCCGGAAGCGCTCCGGGTGGGCCGCGCAGAAGGCGGAGACCCAATCGTTACTCATTCGGTGAATTTCCAGGGCCGCCTCCCCGTCGATCCAGTAGTAATAGGCGTTGGGCACGATGGACAGCACCGCCATATCCACGCCCATCTTGTCTAAATCCGCGGTCTTGGCCTCCAGGTCGTAGTACTCACGGTAAAGTGGGTACAGGATGCCGGCGTGGTCCCACAGGAACTCCCGCCCGTCCTTTACCACCACTTCGGTTTGAAACCGATCCTTGTGTTTGCGGATGTGCTCGATGACCGTATCCGGCAAAAAGTGATTGTGCGCGTCAATTTTCATAGGCATCGCTTGTATTCCCCCTCTCTGAAAGCACGCCGCCGGAAAATCACTGGCGGAGCTTCGCCGAGCGGTTGTTGATAATTAGGACCCCCAGGAGCACCAGGCCCTGAATGAAGGTCCGGGCTCCGGCGGGCATGTTGAACGCCAGCAGCACGCTGTTGAGCAGCGTCAGTACAATCGCGCCCATGACGCTGCCCACGAAGCTCCCCACCCCTCCGGCGGCATGGGTGCCCCCGATGATGACGGCCGCCATAGCCTGCATGGGATACTCCACCGTCATGTCGATGTGGACCAGGCCCGTGTAGCCCGCCAGCAAAACGCCGCCCACCGCCGCCATGGCGGAGCTGATGCTGTAGACGCCCACGGCGATGGCCGCCACGGGGATGCCGTTCAGCCGGGCCGCCTGGCGGTTGTTGCCGGTCAGCTGGAGCATCTGCCCAAATTTGCTCTTGGTCAGCATCAGCTGCAAGAGGATCATAACGGCCGCCACCAGCAAGGTCATCTTCCGGAAGGGCTCCACCACCACATCGTTCAGCGCCACCAGCTTCGCCGGCAGATTCACGGTCAGCTGCGACCGGGTCAGCAGGATGCAAAAGCCCGTCACCAGGCCGTTCATGGCCATCGTCATCACCAGGGCGGGAATTTTCAAATAGTAAACTCCCACGCCGTTGACACAACCGATCAGCGCCCCGATCACGATGACCACCAGGAAGCTCAGGATCAGGGACTCCTGCCCGCCGAAGCGCAGGTTCGGCCCCACCATGGCCCCCACCACCATCAGCGATCCGGTGGACAGGTCCAAGCCGCTGTCCCCCGCCGTGATCACGAAGGTCACGCCCATGGCCACGATGGCCAGGACGCTGGCCCGCAGCAGAATGGCCCCTATGTTGTTCGCGTTCATGAACCCGTCGATCAGGATGGTGCTGATCAGTCCCAGGGCGGCAATGGCACCCGCCGCCGGAATGTAGTCCTTCAGTTTTGAATAGAGGCTTTTCGCCAAGGCCTGCTTGTTCATTGCCGCACCTCCTCGGACTGTTTTTTCTTGGCGCGGGTCCGGTAATACTCGGCGCCCAGCTTAATCACCACCGCCAGAACCAGGCCGCAGAGCATAATGGAGTAGTTCGCGAAGTTCTGCGCAAAGGTGGGAACCTTGGAACTGATAATGGCAATCAGGATGGTGCTCAGGAAGAACCCGCCGGCCAGCGCGCCCCAGACGTCGCCCTCGCCGCCGCTCAGCGCCACGCCGCCGATCACCACCGCCGTCACCGCCTTCAGGCTGAACTCGGTGCCGATGTTGGGGTCGCCGGAGGCAATCAGCCCGGTGGCCACAAGGCCCCCCACAAAGGCGCAGAAGCCGCCGAAGACGTGGGCCAGCACCTTGCTCCGGGCCACGTTCATGCCGGAGACATAGGCGCTTTGTTCATTGCCGCCGATTCCGTAGATGGAGATGCCGTAGATACTCTTCATGTACAGCAGCCAGAGGATGACCAAAATCGCCAGGGCGGCCACCGCCGTGGGCAAAACGCCGAAATGCGTTTTGTTCACAAAGGAGATCAGCTCCCGCGGTACGCCGTAGCCCCCGGGCGTTGGCATAATCCAGAGCGCCAGGCCCCAGTAGACGGGGCTGGTCGCGAAGGTCGCCAGCAGGGGATTCACCCGCAGCACACCGATGCAGATGCCGTTCAGAAGCCCGCCTCCCAGGCCGATCAAGAGGCCGATCAGAATAATCACCGGCGCGGCCATGTCGCTGCTGCTGAACAGGTAGGCCATGGTGACATTGATTAAACTCAGCAAATTTCCCAGCGAAATATCAATACCGCCTACGATTTTGCAGGTACACACCCCGATGACGATGCATATCATGGGCGTGCTGGAGAGCAGGAAGGTGAAAAATGTGGATTTCTTAAAAAAACCCGGATTCAAGACGCCGTTATAGACAAACAGAATTGCCAGCAGCGCAATGGCCGGAAGCGACGGCCACTTTCCAATCTTTTTGATCTTTTCTTTCATTCCGTTCCTCCCCGCGCTAGTTAAACGAATAGGCGATGATATTTTCAACCGTGATGTCGTCTCCCGTCAGAACCTTGGAGATGCGCCCTTCATACATGATGATGACCCGGGAGTTGGGCGTCATGCGGCAGAGCTCCACCAGCTCCTCGTCGTCGCTGAACACCATCACCACGCCGGAACCCCGGTTAGCCAAATCGATGAAGGAGCGGTGCAGGTCATAGCGCGCCTGAACGTCGATGCCCTTCGTAGGGTCGTCCGCCAGCAGAAGCTTCGGGTCCGTCGCCAGCCAGCGGGCCACCACGACCTTCTGTTGATTGCCTCCGGAGAGCGACGTGATTTTCAGGTTCGGCAGCCCGTTGTACTTCACTCCGTATGCGTTCAGCACCTCCGTGGCCTTTTTGATCGGCTTCTTCACCACCAGGTTCCCCACGCTCTTCACATTTTCGGCAATGGAGCGGTCCGGGTAGATTCCCTCGCCGGTGCGGCCCCCGGAGAGGAAGGCCATGTCGCTCTTCACCGCCTTTTGGGCGGAGGCGCACTCAAAGGGCTTGCCCTTGAAGGCATAGGCCGTGTGGCCGCTCAAGCCGTAGAGCTGGCGGATCAGGTCGGACTGGCCATGTCCTTGTAGGCCGGCCAGGCCCACGAAATCGCCCTCTCGAACGGTGAAGCTCACCTCCGTGTCAAAGGCCTTCAGCTTCATCCCCTGCACGTCCAGCAGGACCGTCCGGCCGTCGTGCTCCTTCCCCGCCTCCTCGACGCCCTGCTTCAGCACGTGGTTCCGGCGCTCCAGCTCTTCCTCGCTGATTCCCGTCATCTGGGAGAGGAGCTGATACTCGTTTGTCTCATTGATCCGATATGTAGATAACGTGACGCCATTTTTCATAACCGTCACGGAATCGCAGATGTCAAACAGCTCGTGCATCCAGTGGGAGATGAAGAGAATGATACAGCCCTCGTCCCGCAGCTCGTACATCACGTGCTTCACAATCTGTACGTCTTCCTTGTAGAGCGGCGAGGTGATCTCGTCCAAAATCAGTACCTTCGGCTTTTGAACCAGCGTCTTCGCGAACTCAACCATGTACTTCTGGTTGGCGGGCAGGTCCCGCATGGGCACGTCGATCATCTCCCGGAGCTCCAGCTTGTCCAGCACCTCCAGAGCCATCCGGCGCATCTTCCGGCGGTCAAGGGCCGCGCCGAACTTCCTGGGCAGGGAGCAGGCGCAGATGTTCTCCTCCACCGTCAAATTGTGAAACAGGCTCAGCTCCTGGGACGCCACCACAACGCCCTGCCGCTTCGCCTCCAGGGGGGATTCAAAGTGGACCTCGGTTCCGTCCAATTCTACCTTTCCGGAATTCTTGGTGATGATGCCGCCGATTACCTTCGCCAGCGTACTTTTTCCGGAGCCGTTCCCGCCCAGCAGAGCGCGGATCTCGCCTCTTTCAACTTCGATGGAGGCGTCCTCCAGCGCAATGACAGAACCGTAGTGCTTGCTGATCGATTCACAGCGTAAACTCATAAGCTTGACTCCTTAACATGCTTTGCCGCCCGCAGAAGATTCTCCCAGCGGCGGCTGTTTCCCAGCGGTTGTGTGGATCGTTCCGCTCTTTCCGTCAGCCGCCGGCCTCCGCGATATGGTCCATCTCTTTGAAACGCATCAAGCATGCGGTTCAGCGTCGATGGCCATATGGACCGCAGAGGCCGGCGGCTTTTTTCCGCTGGACCGCCCCCGTTATTCAAAGGTCCGCCTACGGAGGCCGGTGGTCTTACTTCTCTTTAAACCAGGTCTTGATGGCGTCCTCCCGGGACATGGACGCGTCCGGGATATACGTGTCCTCCTGATCCGCATACTTCTCCAGGGCCTCATCTCTGGACAGGACGGTCAGCAGCGGGTAATCCACCAGGATGTCCTCCGGCAGCTTGCCGTCAATGGTGATAGCCACCGGGGGATCCACCGCCACCGTGTTCACCAGGGACGCGTCCAGGGGATTGGCCTCCAGCACGTTGTCCCGCAGCTCATAGCCCTGCAGCATCAAAACGGCAAAGTGCAGGGACGCCACGCTGATAGCCGGGGAATTGGTGACGCCGATGGTCTCATAGTCCTCCATGGTGGACCACAGACGGAGGGTGCTCAGGACGCTGTCGCCGCCCACCACGGGCATCGGCTTGCCGGCGTTCTCATAGGCGTGAGCCACGCCCTCAAAGGTCGTGTTCTGGCAGAGGACGCCCTCGATGTTGGGATAGGTGGAGAGGAAACTGGTCATGATGGTCTGGGCCTCCGCCTGGTTCCGCTTGCCCGGGGCCTCACCGATCATGTTCCAGCCGTATTTTTCAATATCGCTGTATACGGTTTCATCCCGCAGCATATCCGTGGCGTTTCCGGGGTTGCCGCTGATATAGACAATGTCGGAGCCGGAGGGGACTTTGGTGGCAAACCAGCGGTTAATCAGGCTGGTGTAGGACACCGCGTTGTTGACCACGCAGTAGGTCCCCTCATAGACGGCGGGATCGTTGGAGAGAATTACCAGGGTGCCCATCTCCTTTGCCGTCTCAACCACCGACGCCAGCGTCGTGGGAGAAACGGCGCAGATCAGCAGGGCGTCCAGGCCCTCCGCCAGCATGGCGTTGCACTGGCTGATCTGGGTCGTGCTGTCGTTGTCGGCGGAGACCACCTGGAATTCCGCAATGGTCCCGTCGGCCTTATAGGCCTCGGCGGCCTCCTCCAGGCTGGACACCAGCTGGCTGCGCCAGGCGTTGCCCACGTAGCCGATGGAATAGGCGATCTTTAGCCCGCCGGTCTTGGTCTCCTTTTCCCCGCCCCCCTGAGCCGGGGCGGCTTCTCCGGTATCCGGCGCTTTTGCATCGGAACCGCTCTCGCCGCCGCAGGCGGCCAGAGACAGAACCATAAGAACGCACAGGACTATACATAGCAGCCTCTTCATAGCAGAAATATCCTCCATCCTTCTTTATTATCTAACAAGCGTTTCGGCCCATGGCCGCGGGTACGCTGGGATCGGGGTCATTTCTTCCGGAGCAGCCGGTTTATTTCGCCTTAAACCAGGAATTCAGAACATCCTCCCGAGACATGGCATTGTCCGGCGTATAGGTATCCGCCTCATCCTTGTACATCTCCAGGGCCTCATCCCGGGCCAGAACCGTCAGCAGGGGATAGTCCGCCATGATGTCGTCGGGCAGCGTGCCGTCCAGCGTAATGGCCACCGGGGGGTCTACCTGCACCGCGTTGATGAGAGAGTCGTCCAGGGGGTTGGCCGTCAGGGCGTCGTCCTTCAGTTCATAGCCCTGCAGCATCAGCACGGCAAAGTGCAACGCGGCGGCGGAGACGGCGGGAGAGTTCGTCACGCCGATGGTCTCATAGTCGCCCAGCTCGCCCCACATGCGGACCGTGCTCAGCACGTTGTCCCCGCAGACGGGAGGCAGGTCCTTGCCCACGGTCTTATAGGCGTTGATGATTCCCTCCGTGGTGACATTCTGGCAGAGGACCCCCTCAATGTTGGGATAGGCGGAGAGGAAGGTGGTCATGACTGTCTGGGCCTCCGCCTGGTTCCGCTTGCCGGGGGCCTCCGCCAGGAGGTTCCAATTGTTCTCCTTGATGGCGTCGTACACGGCCTGGTCCCGGATCATATCCGTTCCGTTTCCGGGGTTGCCGCTGATGTAAACCACGTCGGCTCCCTCGCCCACCTGGGTGGCAAACCAGCGGTTGTACAGCATGGAGTATTTATACGCATTGTTGACCACACAGTAGGTTCCCTCGTAGACGGCGGGGTCATTGGCAATAATCACCAGCGTTCCCATCTCCTTGGCGGTCTCCACAACGGAGGTCAGCGTCGTGGGAGAAACGGCGCAGATCAGCAGGGCGTCCAGGCCCTCCGCCAGCATGGCGTTGCACTGGCTGATCTGGGTCGTACTGTCGTTGTCGGCGGAGACCACCTGGAATTCGGCAATGGTCCCATCCGCCTTATAGGCCTCGGCGGCCTCTTCCAGGCTGGCCACGTGCTGGCTGCGCCAAGCGTTGCCCACATAGCCCACGGAATAGGCGATTTTCAGTCCGCTGGTCTTGGGGGCGTCGGTGCCCTCGGGCTCCGAGGGAGCTTCCGTTTGGTTCGTCTGCTGCTGGGGGTTGTTGGGTTCCTCCGCCGGTTTCCCGCCGGTTCCGCAGGCGGCCAGAGAGAGCAGCATCGCGAGGCAGAGCAGTGCACTCCAAATCTTTTTCATCGGTCATCCTCCATGTTTTTATATTTCATGAATTGCGGGCCAGGCGGTCACAAGTGGAAAGTGGCGCCTCCTTATGCTTTCCAAAATATAACCATCTTATGGCTCATCAATTTATGACAAAAATATAAAATATAACCTATTTTAGCAGGGTTATCCTCCCGAAACAGCAGCGTTCTAGGGATATTTCACCAAAATCCGGGGCCGCTTTTCCTTCCTCTATGTTTAAGATATCATTTTTTACCAAGGAAGTCAAGAAACCTTTTCCTGGTTTTTGCCCATAATATAACCAATAATTTTTAGTAAACTTCTCATTCTCTCACAAATTAATCATTATTTGCCATTAAATTTTTCCTTTCCGTCTTATTTCCCTTGACATGTCTTTTGTGGATTGGTATACTTTTGATAAATCTGCAAATCATTCTGCCCAAACTGTCGCAATTTTACTTCCATCTTTCTGCATTTATTCCAGCATTTAACCAGAAACAACTACAGAAGTCACTACTCCACCAAAGAAAGGAGCGTCAAGCCGGTCGCAACGGCCGGTCAAAAGCGATGAGAGTCAAAGAATGTTTCTGCCCCTCGTCTCAAGAGCAGGCGCTGGCCCTTCTGGCAGAGCTTGGCGACGCGTTGCAAATCTGCGCCGGCGGGACGGATTTGCTGGTCATGCTGCGGAAGGGCAAAACGGAAGCCCCCTTCCTGATGGACATCAGCGGGCTAGACCTCTCCGGCATCCGCGAAGAGGAGGATCACATCTCCATTGGCGCCCTAGCCACCCTCACCGATGTCCAGGAGAGTCCCTTATTAAATAAGGAGCCCTATCGGTTCCTCCAGCGGGCCGCCGGTTGGGTGGGGTCTCCGCAAATCCGGAACGCGGCCACGCTGGCCGGAAACCTCTGCACCGGCATCCCCAGCGCCGACACCTCCACGCCCCTTCTGGCACTGGACGCCCGGGTGCGGCTGGCCAGCGTCCGGAGGACGCGGGAAATTCCGCTCACCGGCTTCTTCCTGGCCCCCAGGAAAACCGCTCTGGAAGCGGACGAGATGGTCACCGAAGTGCTCCTGCCCCGCTTCCCCTCCGGGGATTACCGGACCGAGTTCCGGAAGGTCGGCACCCGCAAGGAGCTGTTCATCTCCATTTTCCACATAGCTTCCCTGTTGGAAATGGAGGGCCCCCTTGTGAAAAGAGCCCGCTTCGCTATGGGGGTCATGGCCCCCGTGCCGGTCCGGCTCTTCCGGACGGAGGAACTCCTCACGGGAAAGTCCCTGACCCCCGCCTTGATTGATGAGGCGCTGGAGACGATGAAGACGGAGGTACACCCCCGGACCAGCCGCCACGCCTCAAAGGAGTACCGTATGATGCTGGCGGAAAACCTGCTCCACCGTTTCCTGACAGAGCCGCCGGAGGGCGCAGAGGGGGGGAATTTATGCTGATTCATTTCCATGTTAACGGCAAAGCGTGTGCGGTGGACGCCGCTCCGGATGAGAAGCTGCTGGACACTCTGCGGGAAAAGCTGCAAATCACATCCGTCAAGCGCGGCTGCGAGAACGGGGACTGCGGCGCCTGTACCGTTCTCCTGGACGGGCGGCCCGTCGCCTCCTGCATCTTCCTGACGGTCAAGGCCCGGAATCACAGCATTCAGACCATTGAGGCCTTCGGGGAGCCGGGGCACCTCCATCCGCTGCAAGAGAAGTTCCGCGCCCACGGCGCTTTCCAATGCGGCTTCTGCGCTCCCGGCGTCACGCTTTCGGCGATCAGCCTCCTCAACCAGAACCCCACGCCGACGGAAGAGGAGGTCCGCCGGGCCATCTCCGGCAATCTCTGCCGCTGCTCCGGATACGTGCAGATCGTGGAGGCCATCATGGACTACGTGGAGGAAAGGAGGGCAGCCCGTGAAGAACTCTGACTTTTCGTACATCGGCAAGCGGCTTCCCAGGCAGGACGCCGAGCTCCAGCTGACCGGGACCTGCCGCTATGGGGACGATTACTTTCCCCCCAACCTGCTGATTGCCAAGGCCCGCTACAGCGACTATCCCCATGCAAAGCTGCTGGGCGTCGACGTCAGCGAGGCCGAGGCTATGCCCGGCGTGGCCGCGGTTATCACCTGCCGGGACGTTCCTTACAACCGCTTCGGCGGCGGGTAGGCGGAGGATCAGCGGGTCCTGGCCGAGGACCGGGTTCTCTACCGGGGCGACTGCATCGCGGTGGTAGCCGCCGAGACCCGGCAGCAGGCGGAGGCGGCCGCAAAGGCCATCCGCGTCTCCTATGAGCCCCTGCCCGCCATAGCGGACCTGGACGCCGCCCTGGCGGAGGACGCGCCCGTGCTGCACCCGGAGCTCTTCCCCACCAATGTCTGTCACGAGCTACACATGCGCAGCGGAGACGCCGCCCAGGGCTTGGCGGAGGCGGACCTCATCGTCGAGGAGACCTATCACACCCAGAAGGTGGACCACACCCCCATCGAACCCCGGGTGGCGCTGGCCATTCCCAAGGCCGGCGGCAGCTTGCACATCATCTCTTCCAACTCCCGCGTGTTCAACTTCATCCGCCCCCTGGTCAAAATCCTGGACATGCCCATGAGCAAGGTCCGCCTCAGCGTGCCGGAGGGCATCGGCGGAAGCTTCGGCGGAAAAAACGACCTCCTGCCGGAACCCTGGGTGGCCCTCCTCGCCCGGAAGACCAAGCGCCCCGTGAAAATAACCTTCACCCGGGAAGAGGACATGAGCACCTCCACCATACGCCACGCCTACCGGATCCGCCATCGGACGGGGGTCCGAAAAGACGGCACAATTCTGGCCGACGAGGTCACGCTGTACGCGGACACCGGCGCCTACATCAACCTGGGCCCCGCCCAGCTTTTAAAGGCGGCGGCCCACTGCTGCGGCCCCTTCCAGGTCCCTAATCTCAAAGTGGACGGCTATCTGGTCTTCACCAACACCCTCAACGGCAGCGCGATGCGGGGCATGGGCGTTCCCCAAAGCTGCTTCGCCTGGGAGTCCCACCTGGACCTCATCGCGGAGCGGCTGGGCATCCATCCCCTGGAGCTCCGCCGCAAGAACATGTTCGGCACCAAGGGGACGCTGCCGAACGGCCAAGTGGTGGACGCCGCTCCCGCCCGGGAGACCCTGGAGCGGGCCGTCGCCCTGTTCCAAAGCAGCCCCTCGCCGCCCCTGCGTCCCCGGAAAAAAGAGGCGTGGGCATGGCGGCCATGATCTATCCCCACGACTCCTGCGGCGTCTCCGGGGCCACTTCCGTTTTCTTAAAGGTGGACTCCGACGGCTCCGCCGTCCTCTACAGCGGGCTCAGCGACGTGGGGCAGGGCTCCAAAACCGCCCTCTCCCAGCTGGCCGCCGAGATTCTCGGCATCCCCATGGATAAAATCACCTTCATCGCGGGAGACACGCATACCACCCCCTACGACGAGGGCACCGGCGCCTCCCGCACCACCTTCTTCTGCGGCCACTGCGTCAAGGAGGCCTGCGAAAAGGCCAGAACCCAGCTTTTTGAGGCCGCCGGGCGCATGCTTGGCGTCCCCAGCCCGGAGAAGTTTTACATCCAGGACGGGGTCATTTACCTGAAGACCTTCCCTGAATGCCATGTCTCCGTAGCCGAGGCGGCCCATGCGTCGGAACGAATCTACGGACACCCGATTTTGGCCTCCGCCACCTTTTCCAGCTTCTCCACCCCCGCCGATCCGGAGACCGGCCACGCCCTCATGTTTGAGCGGCACACCTTCGGCACCCAAATTGCGGAAGTGGACGTGGACATCGACACCGGAGAAATCGACGTCCTGAAACTCGCCGCCGTCCACAGCTGCGGCACGGTCATCAACCCCAACCTGGTGGAGGGCCAAATCTACGGAGGCGTCCACATGGGCCTCGGGCAGGCGCTGATGGAGGAGATGCTTGAGAGGGAGGACGGCTCCGTCGTCTCCAACACCTTCTCCGAGTACCACATCCTTACCGCCGCCGACATGCCGGGCGTCATGCTCAGCGGCATGGTGGAGCGCCCGGTGGAGGATGGACCCTTCGGCGCCGGGGGAATGAGCGAGGGGGCTCCCTCCCCGACGGCCCCCGCCGTGGGGAACGCCGTGGCGGACGCCCTGGGCATCCGCTTCACCTCCCTGCCGCTGACGCCGGAGCGGATTCTCACAGCCCTGAAGGCCAAGCAATCCAGTCAACGCAGTTGAAAAGAAGCAATGCTCCTTTTTAACCGGCGGGCAATTGCGTGTTTTGTCACCGGAGGATCACATCATGAAAAAACTGGTACTCACCGACTTTGGCAAGATCGAAATTCAGGAATCCCCCATCCCGGTCCCAGGACCGGAGGAGGCCGTCGTCCAAATCCAGTACGCCGGCATCTGCGGTTCCGACCTGCACGTCTTCTCCGGCCTACATCCCTCTGCCCAGCTTCCCCTGATTATGGGACACGAGGCCTGCGGCTACCTGTACTCTATTCAATCCCAGCGGCAGGACGTCCGTGTGGGAGACAAGGTCTGTTTCCACACCGTCCGGCCCTGCGGGAGCTGCGAGAACTGCTGCCGGGGC
>CAMXNV010000007.1 GCA_947245315.1 uncultured Oscillibacter sp.
GCCACACCATGGTGACGGCGGCGGGGGCACAGACCATGGGCAGGAAGAAGATGGTCCGGAAGGCGCCCTTGCCCTTGATCTTGGCGTTCAGCAGCATGGCCACCAGCAGGGACAGGAACAGGCCGATGGGCACGGTGAGAATGCAGAAATAGATGGTGTTCCAGGTGGCCCGCCAGAATTCGGGGCGCTGGAAGATGTCGATGTAGTTCTGAAGGCCGACGAACTTGTAGTGTCCAAAGCCCAAGTGCTCGCAGAAGCTGGTGTACAGCGTCTGAACGAAGGGCCACAGGTTCAGCACGATCAGCCCGATGATGGTGGGGGCCACCATGATATAGGCCCAGTTCTGCTCCCGCTTGGCGGCGGCGGACATTTTCATTCCTTTATTCACGGTAAACCCTCCTCTCACTCGTTCGCCAGTTTTTTGGCGGTTTCAGTATTGACAATGCTCTGAATATTGTCCATTCCGGCGTCAAAGCTCTGCTGTCCGTTGTAGATCTTGTTCAGCTCATCCAGCAGCGGGGCCTTCCACTTGGGCCGGGCGGAGTTGTTCACGCTCTGGACGCCGTACTCAAACTGCTCGTTGAGAATCTCCAGGTCCAGGTCGTAGCCCGCATTGGAAAAGGCGTCGAAGTAGGGCTGCTCGGTTCCGTCATAGGCGGAGATGGCCGCGCCGTAGCTGCTGGCAATGTTCTGGGCCTCCTCGGTGCCGAAGAACTTGATGACCTCCAGGGCAATGTCCCGGGTCTTGCCGTGGGCGGCGGTGGAGTAGCACAGGCCGTTGGAGATGGTGGCCCGGCCGTCTCCCTGGACGGGGTCGGGGCACTTGGGCAGCCGGGCGATGTCCCACTTGCCCTGCATGTCCGGGAAGCTGGTCACGTCGTTCCACAAATTCCAGTTGCCCTCCAGGAACATGGCGCCGCCCTCGGAGAAGAAGGTGGTCTGGGGGCTGGTCTCGGCGAAGTAGGTCTGATCCGGGCACCAGTCGGTTTTTTGCATGTTGATGTAGAAGTCCATGGCCTTCCGGGTGCCCTCCTGGTCGAAGCCGCCCTGGGTCTTGTCCTCGGTGAGGATGCAGCCGCCGGCCTGATAGACAAAGCTCCAATAGCCCATCTGGTCGTCGTTATAGGCCATGAAGCCATATTTGCCGGTGGCCTGGTGGATCTTCTCGGAGGCCTCCACCATGTCGTCCCAGGTCCAGTCCGCGTCGGGGTAGGCCACTCCGGCGGCGTCAAACATCTCCTTGTTGTAGCACAGGACGATGTTGTCCTTATCCTTGGGCACGCCGTACATCCGCCCGTCGGAGCCCTGGGCGTTGCCCCGGGAGATCTCGGAGAAGTGCTTCTCGTAATACTGGGGGTCCACGTCGTCGTAGAGGTCCGTCACGTCCGCCAGCATCCCGAACTCCGTGTAGTACAGAATCTGGTTGGTGTGCATCCAGAAGATGTCCGGCATGGTGTTGGACTCGGCGGCGGCCTCCAGCTTGGTCCAGTACTCGTTCCAGCTGGTGACCTGCACCTCAATGACCACGTCGGGGTTCTGGGCCGTGTAGGCCTCGCAGATGGCCTCCATGCTGTCCCGCTGGTAGACGTCCCAAATTTGGAAGGTCAGGTGGGTCTTGCCGTCGGCGGCGCCGCAGCCGCACAGGCCCAGCAGCAGCGTGAGGGCCAGAGCGATGGCGGCGGCACGGGGGATTCTTTTCATAACTCCACTCCTCTGCTTTAGAATTTTGCCCGGTTTGCGTTTCCAGCCAGCCCCCGGAAACGGGCGGGAACCCCGCTCCCCCGGCGGACAAGGGTCCGCCGGCTGAAAAGCGGAGGCCTCCGCTTTTCATAGCCGCTGACTGCACTATAGAGCATGATAATACCAGCCCCACGGGTCTGTAAATGGACTGGATTTAAGAAATTATACCCAAATGTTCGAAAGGTTGCTTAAAGTGCAAGTCAAGTAACATTTGGGTATAATTTTTGAAAATTTCATGAAATTTTACTAGATGTAGGGTCTGCTTTTGTTAAAAATAGAAGTTCTAGGCTGGAAAGGCAGGGGAATTCCCCGGCACTTCTGCCATATTCTGGTATTATATACCAAAATGCGGGATATTTCCCGCCGGATGGCCGCGGGCGCCCTCCAGATACTCGCTGGGGGACAGGCCGGTCTCCCGGCGGAAGACCTTGGCGAAGTAGTTGGCGTTGGCGAAGCCGGAGGCCTCGGCCACATAGCCGATGGTGGTGTCCGGGTCCCGGAGCAGCAGCTTGGCGTACTCGATGCGCACCCGGGTAATGTACTTCCCCGGGGAGACGCCCACCTTCTTGGAGAACACCCGCCCCAGGTGGGCGGCGGAGACCTCCAGGCGCTGGGCTAGCTCCTCCAGGCCCTCCAGGAAGGGGAACTCCTCCTGGATGATGGCCACGGCGGCCTCCACCAGGGGGGACCCGGCGTCCACCCGGACCCGCTCCGGCAGGGCCCGGAGCTTCAGCAGCAGGGAGTAGGCCAGGGCGGAGGCGGCGTCCCCGGGAATCTGGCCCTGTTCGTCCTCCAGCACCGCCAGGGACATGGCGGCCTCCCGGATGGCGGCCGCGCCGCCGTGGAAGAGGGAGCCGCTCTTGCTCAGCCGGTTCCCCAGGAGGCGGGGAACCAGGTCCCCCCGGAGCTGCACCAGGAGATACAGCCCGTCGGAGATGGCCTGGAGGGTGTAGTCCCCGGGCTCCTGGAGCAGGAAGGCCTGGCCCTGGTCCAGCAGGGCGTAGTGATTGTAAGCGGAGACGGTGAGGTTCCCCTGGACCGTGGCCGGGAGGATGAAGTCCCCCGTGCGGCCGTAGCCGGTGATCCGGTCCCCTGCGGAGAGGGGGAGCAGCCGGGCGGAGGGCAGGACCAGCAGCCCCTGGACACTGGCGTCAGGGGCTGCCGGCTGGATGTCTCGTTTTTCAAAGGAACGGGGGGGCATACGATACCTCCGTGGTGTTGTCGGTGAAGTTGAGAACGGGTGCCTGGAAGGGGGCCGGTCCGCGCCCGCCGGGAAGTTCTCAGTGTGCGATGGCTTCCTCGGTCTCCTTGTTGAAGAGGTGAATCTTGTTCTTGTCCAGGGTCAGCTTGGCGGCGTCGCCCACCCGACCGGGGTAGGTGGAGGGGGCCTTCACCACCAGCTTGGTGCCCTGGCAGTCCAGGTGGAGGTTGATCTCCGCGCCCATGAGCTCGGCGATCTCAATGGTGGCGTCCAGGTCGTGGGCGCCGTCGGAGACCACGGGGTCCAGGTCCTCGGGGCGGATGCCCAGCACCACGGTCTTGCCCACGTAGGCGCCCAGGGCGGCCTTGTTCATCCGCTCCGGCAGGGCGATGGTGCTGCCGCAGGTCTTGGCCACGAAGCCCCCGTTTTCCTCGGCGATGACGGCGTCCATGAAGTTCATCTGGGGAGAGCCGATGAAGCCCGCCACGAAGAGGTTGCAGGGATAGTCGTAGAGGTTCTGGGGGGTGTCGTTCTGCTGGATGATGCCGTTTTTCATGACCACGATCCGGTCGCCCATGGTCATGGCCTCGGTCTGGTCGTGGGTGACGTAGACGAAGGTGGTCTGGAGGCGCTTGTGGAGGCGGCTGATCTCCGCCCGCATGGCCGTGCGCAGCTTGGCGTCCAGGTTGGAGAGGGGCTCGTCCAGCAGGAAGACGGCGGGGTTGCGGACCATGGCCCGGCCCAGGGCCACCCGCTGGCGCTGGCCGCCGGAGAGGGCCTTGGGCTTGCGGTTCAGCAGGTGCTCCAGGTCCAGGGCCCGGGCGGCCTCGTGGACCCGGCGGTCGATCTCGTCCTGGGGAACCTTCTGGAGGGTCAGGCCGAAGGCGATGTTCTTATAGACGGTCATGTGGGGATACAGGGCGTAGTTCTGGAAGACCATGGCGATGTCCCGGTCCTTGGGGGCCACGTCGTTGACCACCCGGTCGCCGATGTACAGCTCGCCGCTGGTGATGTCCTCCAGGCCGGCGATCATCCGCAGGGTGGTGGATTTGCCGCATCCGGAGGGACCGACGAGAATGACGAACTCCTTGTCCTGAATTTCCAAATTCAGGTCGGGAACGACGGTAACGTTGCCGGGATAAGTCTTTTCGACGTGTTTGAAGGTAATACTGGCCATGGGCGGTTCCTCCTTATTGATTTTGGTAAAAGCATAGCATGACCTCCCAAAAAGAACAAGGGTAAATTTTTGACGCACTCGGTAAAAATACGACCTCCCGGCCAAAAGCAAAAAATTTACCCGCCGGGTCAGGTTCTGGCCCTTGCGCCGGAGGCGGAAATATGGTACAATACCCGCCAAGCGGTTTATACCCGCGCCGGGCTTCCGGATGACGGAGGGACGGGGAGAGAGGCCGCCGCGGATTTGAAACTGAATGGGAAAAGCCCAAAACCAGGAGGGATCGGGTATGTTTTTCCGAAAAGACTACGCCACGCCGGGGCCCGGCGTGGACCCGGACGCGCCGGAGAAGACGGGCGCGGCCCGGCTGGCGGAGATTCTGTCCCTGGAGTGCGTGTCGCTGGTGAAGCTGAATTTTCTGTTTCTCCTCAGCTGTTTGCCGGTGGTCACCATCCCCCCGGCGGTCTTCGCCATGAACCAGGTGACCCGGCGGATGGTGCTGGATCAAACGGTCCTCTGCCTGTACCATTACAAGACCGCCTTCCGGCGGGACTGGAAGCGGGGCTACGCCGCCTTTTTCATCACGGCGGTTCCCCTGGTGCTCTCCGGCTTCGGCCTGTGGTTCTACCTGAGCCGGGCGGCGGCGAACCCGGTGCTGTTTCTGCCCTTCATGCTCTGCTCCACCGTGTTCCTCCTGACCCTGCTGGCCTCCACCTATTTTTACGGATTGCTGACCACCGGTCGGGGGGTGGGGGAGTGCTTGCGCCTGGCGCTGATCCTGGGCGGGGCCAGGCCATTCCGGGCGGCGCTGGCGGCCCTGTCGGTGTACGGGTCTCTGGTGTTCGCGGTGCTGTTTCTGCCCCTCAGCGCCATCTACCTGCTGCTGATCGGCTTTTCCGTGCCCTGCCTGCTGGGCGGGTTTTTCATTCGCACGGTGCTGAAACCCCTTTGCGGAGAGGAGGATTCCCATGCTGCTGGGAGTTGACTATTACCCCGAACAGTGGGACCCCGCCCGGATGGGCGAGGACCTGGACACCATACGGGAGCTGGGCTGCACGGTCATCCGGATTGCCGAGTTCGCCTGGCACCGGATGGAGAGGACCGAGGGCTGCTATGACTTCTCCTTCTTCGATAACGTCATCGATCAGGCGGAGGCGCGGGGCTTGCGGGTGATCCTGGGCACCCCCACCGCGGCCATCCCGGCCTGGCTGGCGAAGAAGCACCCGGAGATTCTCTCGGAGGCCGAGGGGGGCCGGAGGCGGGCCTACGGGGGCCGCCATGTGTGCTGCTACAACAGCCCGGTGCTGTACGAGTATTCGGAGAAGATCATCCGCGCCATGGTGGAGCACTACCGGGGGGACCCCCGGGTGGTGGCCTGGCAGGCGGACAACGAGCTGGGCCACGAGGGCAGCGATCTGTGCTGGTGCCCCCGGTGCCGCGCCGCGTTCCAGAGGTATCTGGAGGAGAAATTCCAGGAGGACATTGAGGCGCTGAACCGGACCTACGGGGCGGTCTTCTGGTCCCAGGAGTACAACGGCTTTGACGAGATTCCCCTCCCCGGGGAGACGGTCACCACCCACAACCCGGCCCTGCGCCTGGACTGGGAGCGCTTCCGGAGCAAGAGCCTGGAGGACTACCTGACCTTTCAGGTGCGGCTGATCAAGGAGCTGGACCCCGGGGCCCGGGTGACCCACGACTTTCCCGGCGGCGGGCTGGAGAAGCATGTGGACTACTCCCGGGCGGCCCGGCCCCTGGATGTCGTCTCCTATAATAACTACCCCGTCTGGGGCGGACTGCGGGAGCCGCTGCCGCCCCATGAGATCGCCTTCGGCCTGGACTATATCCGGGGATTGAAGGGACAGAATTTCTGGGTCACCGAGGCCATCATGGGGGCCCAGGGCCACGACGTCACCGGCTACCTCCCCCGGCCCAACCAGGCCAGGCTCTGGTCCTATCAGGCCATGGCCCACGGCTGCGAGGCCCTGCTGTACTTCCGCTTCCGGGGAGCCACGAAGGGGGCGGAGCAGTTCTGCTACGGCATCCTGGACGCGGACAACCGCCGGGGCCGGAAGTTCCGGGAGGCTCAGAGCTTTTTCCAGGACGTCCGCCGCTATGAGGAGGCCCTGACCGCCCCGGTCCGGAGCCAGGTGGCCCTGGTGTACGATTACGACTCCCTGGCCGCCTTCCGCATCCAGCGCCAGAGCGAGGCGCTGGACTGCCAGGCGGAGATGAAGAAGCTGTACAAGCCTTTCTACCGGCGGAACGTCCCGGTGGACGTGCTGCCCTCCTGGGCGGAGCTGGAGGGCTATCGGGTGCTGGTGCTGCCCCAGATGCTTTTGATGAAGCCGGAGCTTTTGGCCCGCCTCCGGGCCTTTGTCCAGGGGGGCGGCGCCCTGGTGCTGACCTACCGGACCGCCGTCAAGGACGGGGACAACAACCTGCCCTTCGGGGAGCCGGCGCCGGCGGGTCTCCGGGACCTGGCCGGGGTCACCGTGGAGGAGACGGAGAGCCTCCAGGAGGAGGACGTGTTTCCCCTGGTGGGCCAAAGGGCCTTCGAGGGCCGGACGGGCCGGGGGGGCATTTTCCGGGACATGCTGTCCGTGCAGGACGCGGAGGTGCTGTACCGATACGGTGACGCCTTCTATCAGGACTTTGCCGCCGTCACCCGGCGGCGGCAGGGAGACGGCGTGGTCTACTATCTGGGCTGCGGCCTGGACGGGGCCACGGCGGACGCCCTGGCGGAGGCCGTCCTGGAGGAGCGGGGAATCGAGGCGGTTCCCTCGGCGGAAGGGGTGGAGGTCGTCACCCGGGGCGGCCGGGGGCAGCGGGTGCGGATGCACCTGAACCACAACGCCTGTGCCGTGGAGTCCGGCGGCGTGGAGCTGGAGCCCTATGGCTGCCGGGTGGAGGTGCTCTGACGAAATAAAAATCAGCCTGGGACCGATTGCAGAGGATCGGTCCCAGGCTGTTTGCCGCTTCTGCCGTTTGCCTGGCGGCGGGGCGGCGTTTCTTTTTTGGGGAGGTCAGCCTCCCTTGCTCCGAATGGCCTTTACGATGTCCATAAAGTCCTTGACTCTGTGCTCGTCCGTCAGGTTTTCGAACTTTCCGTCCACCTTGAAGGTGGTGCCGACCACCGCGCCGTCCGCTATGGACAGGAGCCCTTCAATGGTGTTGGGACGGCAGCCGGTATTCGCGAACACCGGCGTGTCCTTGGCGGCGCTCTTGGCCCGTTTGAGAATCTCGGGGTCCGTGGCGCTTCCGGCGGTGGCCCCGGAGACGCAGAGAATGTCCGGGCGGCAGTTGAAAATGGTGGTGGACGCGATGGACTCAATGCTGCGGTCCGTGAGATATTGGGCGGCCTCCGGGACGATGTTGAAGAGCAGCCGCACATTGTCCGCGCCGATGGCCCGCTGGTGCCGGATTACCTCGCCGCAGTTCGTATTCCACAGGCCGAAGTCGCTGGCGTAGACGCCGGTGAAAATCTCCCGCACGAATGTTGCCTCCACGGCGACGGCGAGGTCCAGAGAGGCGATGGGGTCCCACAGGCAGTTGACGCCGTAGGGGACTTCGATCTCGTCCATCAGCTGCCCGATCACCCGGGCCATGGAGGCCACCGTCTCGGGCCGCACCTTTGTGAGATAAGGCAGGCTGAACTCGTTGCTGAACATCACGGCGTCCACGCCGCCCTTTTGCAGGCTCAGCAGGTCGTGCCGGCATTTGTCCAGCACCTCCTTCATGCCCTTCTCGCTGTTATAGTACGGGTCTCCCGGCATGGCCTGCATGTGGCACATCGCAATAATCGGCTTGTCCGTATGGAACACTTCATTGATCCAGCTCATGTTTTACCTCCAACCTTTCGTTCCCGAATCGATTCGTTCCCCGAGCTTATGCATCAAGTCCCGGTTTCGCTGGTACAGCTGCTGATATAGCTCCTTGTAGGGGGCGTATTGGGCGTGGCGCTCCGGATCCGGCTCCGTGACGTACTTCACCTTCACCATCTTCTTGATTTCCGCCGGGGAGGCGATGGCGCCGGTTCCCAGGCCGGCCATCAGCGCGTCCCCATAGGAGGCCCCCACGGCGACCTCGGGGATGATCTGCCGGATGCCGCAGATATCGCTGACAAGCTGCATCCACAGCGGCGATTTCGTGCCCCCGCCCACCGCCGTGACCGTGCGGACCGGCAGCCCGGCCCTCCGCATCAGGTCCAAATTCTGGTCGATGCCGTAGCCGATGCCCTCCAGGGCGGCGTGTACCAGGTGCCCCCGGCTGTGCCGCAGCGTCAGGCCGAAGAAGACGCCCCGGGCCGCCGGGTCCTGGAAGGGCATCCGCTCCCCCAGGAAGTAGGGCAGGCAGATCAGCCCGTCGCTGCCCAGGGGAATGCCCTCCGCCTCCGCGAAGAGGGCGGTGTAGGCGTTGATCCCCTCCGCCGCCTGGCGCTCCACCAGATCCGGCGCCAGGTTGTCCAGAAGCCAGCGGGTGAGGGAGCCGGTGGTGGCCATGCCGCCGGTGTAGGAGTACAGGCCGTCCAGGGTATAGTGTCCCGCCCACCAGCCGGTGTCCTCCCGCAGGACATTGGTCACGGAGGCGAAGAAGGCCGTGGACCCGTACATCAGCATGGTGTCCCCTGGCTCCACCACGCCCACGCTGACCGCCTCGGCTCCGGCGTCCGTGGTGCCGCAGATCACGGCCGTGCCCTCCGCCAGGCCGGTTTCCGCGGCGGCGGCGGCCGTGACGCGCCCGATGACGGAATAGGTGCTCTCCGCGATGGCGGGCAACTTCTCCCTGGGGCACACCAGGCGGCAGCCCTCCTCGTCCCAGGTCATCGTGGCGGGGTCAAGCATGGGACAAGCGCTCCGGGCGGAGTACTTGTCCACGTAATATTCGCCGGTCAGGCGGGCCGTGAGAAAGCCGGAGGCGATGGTGAAATGGCTGGCCCGCTCGTAGATCTCCGGCTCGTTTTCCTTGATCCAGAGAATCTTCGGGCCGAAGTGCTCTACGCAGAGGGGGCCGCCCGCCCGCTTGATCCCCTCGGGGCCCAGCGCCCGGTTGAGGGCCTCCGCCTGGGCGACGCAGCGGGTGTCGATGCCGTAGAGGATGGCGTTGCGCAGGGGAGTGCAATGCGCATCCACCGGGGTGATGGCCGCCATGATGGTGCTGATCCCCACGGCGGCGATTTGCCCGGCGGACACGCCGGACTGGGCCAGCAGCTCTTGGACCGTCGCTTTGAGGGCCTCCCACCAGTCCTCAATGGGATCGTGCTCCGCGAAGCCGGGGGCCGGGGAGCGCAGCTTGTGGGGCTTCGCCGCCATGGCGATCACCCGGCCCTGGAAATCGCAGAGGACGCCCTTGGATTCGTAGGTGCCGGCGTCAAAACCAAATAGATATTTTTGTTCCATGGCCACCCATCCTTTTACCTTGAAAAGTCGTAGTCCTTCAAATTTTGGGCCGCCAGCTCCGCCAGCCAGAGGACCAGTTGCCGGACGTCGTTCAGGTCCATGACCTCGCAGGGGCCGTGAGAATACCGGCGGGGAGCGCCCAGGTCAATGGACTTGACCCCGGTGCCCTCCAGCTGTACATAGCTCAGGTCCGTCAGGCCGCCGATCAGGGCCCGCCGCTGGAAGGCCACCCCCGCCTGGGCGGCGCACTGCTCCATCAGCCGCACCATGGCGGGATGGGGGATGGCGCCGTTCAGCGTGCCCCGCCCGTGGAAGTTGTAGTGGCTGAGCACCGGCCCGCCGCTCAGGCGTCCGGGGGACTGACCCTTCAGGTCCGGCGTGTCGGCGGCGCTCCCGCCGTCGATGCCCACCGCGATGTCCGGCTTTACCGTCCGGGAGGCCACCATGGCGCCCCGGAGGTTGTACTCCTCCAGCACCGTGCCCACCAGCCAGATCGTGCCGGAGGGCCGCCGCTCCTTGAGAATATCGCTCAGGGCCAGCAGCGTAGCGCAGCCGGAGCGGTTGTCAAAGGCGCTGCCCAGCACCCGGCTGCCCAGGAGCTTTTGGTACTTGGGCCTGTAGATGACCGGGCTGCCCACGTCGATGCCCAGGGCCAGCACCTCCTCCCGGCTGGACGCGCCGATGTCCACAAACAAGCGGGTGTACTTGTCCACCACGTACTTTTCCTCCGGCGGCGTCACATGGTGGGCCTTCATGGCGATCACGCCGTCCAGCCAGCGGCCGTCCCGGGTCCCGATTTGGATTTCCGTGGCGGGGAGCGCCTTCTCGGGGATGCCGCCCAGGCGCTCCAGGCGGATAAAGCCGTCGTCTTCTATGCAGCGGACGATAAAGCCCAGGCTGTCCATGTGGGCGAAGATCATCACCACCGGCGCGCCGGGGTCGGTTCCCTCGATTTTGGCCATGCAGTTGCCCAGGGCGTCCGTCCGGACCTCGAAGCCGTTGTCCTCGAAATGCCGCGCCATATAGCGGCACACCGGCTGTTCATGTCCGGAGAGGCCGGGGAGCAGGCACAGCTCCCGCAGGTAGGTTTCCAGATGCTCCATCCTATCGCCGCTCCTTTCAACGGGAAAAATCCGTGCCGCCGGTGAGGGAGTCCGCCATGGCGGCCACGACCACCGTCAGCTGTTCCAGGTCCGCCAGGTCGGCGGCCTCGCAGGGGCTGTGGGCGTACCGCATGGGGAAGCCCAGGTCAATGCCGGGGATGCCGGAGCCCTCCAGCTCCAGATAGCTCATATCCGTCAGCCCTCCGATTCCGGCCCTCCGCTGGAGCGTCACTCCCGTCCGTTCCGCCGCCGCCTCCGCCAGGCGCACCATGGCGGGATGGGGGATGGTGCCGTTCAGCGTGCCCCGGCCGTGGAAGTTGTAGAGGTCCATGGTGGGGCCCCGGCCCATGGTGACATGCCCGGTGCCGCGCAGGTCCGGCGTGTCGCAGCAGCCGCCGCCGTCCAGGCAGATCGCCGCGCTGGGCTTCACGGTGCGGGAGGCCACCATGGCGCCCCGGAGGTTGTACTCCTCCAGCACGGTGCCCACCAGCCAGACCGTGGCCTCCCGGCGGTTCGCCGTCAGTTTGTGGGCCAGCTCCAGCAGCGCCGCGCAGCCGCCCCGGTTGTCCAGGAAGCTGCCCAGCACCCGGGTGCCCTGGAGTCTCCGGAACCTGGGCTTGTAGATGACCGGGCTGCCCACGTCGACGCCCAGATCCAGCACCTCCTGCCGGCTGGACGCGCCGATGTCCACGAACAGGCTGGTGTACTTGTCCACGACGTATTTTTCCTCGGGAGGCGTCACGTGATGGGCCTTCATGCCGATCACGCCCTCCAGCCAGCGGCCGTCCCGGGTTCCCACCTGGATTTCCGTGGTGGGCAGGGCCTTTTCCGGAATGCCGCCCAGGCGCTCCAGGCGGATAAAGCCGTCGTCCTCGATACAGCGGACGATGAAGCCCAGGCTGTCCATATGGGCGAAGATCATCAGCACCGGCGCGCTGGGCTCGGTTCCCTCGATTTTGGCCATGCAATTGCCCAGGGTGTCGGTCACCGGGGACAGGCCGCAGCGGGCGAACTCCTCCGCCAGCAGGCGGCAGACCGGCTGCTCAAATCCGGCCAGGCCCGGCGTGAGGACCAGGCGCTCTAAAAAACCTTCCAATCGTTTCAGTTCCATTGATATCACCAGTTCCGCCGCGGGACGCCCGGCCCGAAGAGAGGCCTCCGGCGTTCCGCCGCTCCTTTCTTGTGAGAATTATTTGGACCCATCTTATCAGCCGGGGCTCTCCTGCCGTCCGGTTCCGGGCGTGAGAATCTTGACGCCCGCCTGGGTAAAGAGCTCCCGGTTCTGCGCGGAGATCCGGTCCGTGACCAGCACGTTGATGTCCGAGATATCGCACACGTGGACAAAGACCTCCTTGTTGTGCTTGCTGCTGTCCAGGACGGCGATGACCTGCTCCGAAACCGCCATCATCTCCCGCTTGATGCCCGCCTCGATCAGCGTGCGGTTTGAGACGCCCCGGTAGGGGTCGATGGCGTCGCAGCCCATGAAGAGCTTGTTGACCTTGATCTGCCGGAGAAAGTTCAGGGTTTCAATTCCGCAGCAGGTGAAGGTGCTGGCCTCCACCGTTCCCCCGGTCATAATCAGGGTGACGTTCCCCCGGATATCCGAGGCGATGACGGCCCCCACCTGGATGTCGTTGGTGATCACGGTCACCTTTTTGCTGCGCAGGGCCCGGGCCACCTCCAGGGTGGTGGTGCCGGAGTCGATGAGGACCACGTCGTTTTCCTGGACCATGTCCGCGGCCAGCTTCCCGATGATGCGCTTTTCCGCGCTGTTCAGCCGGATTTTGCTCTGCGAGGGAATTTCCAAGTTGATGCGGTCCGCGATGGCCAGGGCGCCGCCGTGTACCTTGATGACCAGCCCCTGCTTGTCCAGTTCGTTGATATCGGCGCGGATCGTGACCATGGAGGTCCGAAACAGGCGGCTCAGCTCTTTTGTGCGGACCTCTTTGTGGCTGTTGATGTATTGCAGGATTTTGTCTTGACGCTCTTGCTGGAACAACCTGTTCGCCTCCTATCCGGGAACGCCCGCGCTATGGTTTCTTTTGATGCCGCCTTGCCAGCTCCCGAAGGCTCTGCTTCCGCTTGAGCTCTTGGGAGAGATACTCCAGGCTCAGGACCACGATCAGCAGCAGGCCCCAGGTGAACTCCTTGAAGTACCCGCCCAGGCGCAGCATGTTGAAGCCGCTGGACAGGAATTGCAGCGCCGCCAGGGACAACACCATGCAGGACACCTTGGCGAAGCCCCCGTTGGGATTCGTGGCCCCCAGCACCGCGCAGAGGATGGCCTGGAAGGTGTAGGTCAGGGCGTAGTCCGACTTGGCCGTATCCGTCCGGGCCAGGATCTCCAGGCCGCACAGGGCGCAGACGACGCCGCTGTAGAGGTACGCCTTCACCAGGACCCGGTTGACATTGATGCCGGTGTAGTGGCTGGCCTTCGCGTTGGAGCCCACCATCCGCACGTCGAAGCCGAACTGCGTCCGGTTCAGAATCAGGGCGGTGGCCAAAATAGTCAGAATCAGCAGCCACAGCATGTACGGCAGGCCCAGGAGGGTGTGGTTCCCGAAATAGGTAAACTCCGCCGGGGTCTTGGACACGGTTTTCCCCTCTGTGAGAATGATGCCGATCCCCATGAAGATGGACGAGGTGGCCATTGTGACCAGCATGGGCGGCACGCTGAAATTCGCCACCACCAGGCCGTTGATGAGGCCGCAGGCCGCGCCCACGGCCAGGGCCGCCGCAATCCCGCCCAGGATATACACCCACGCGCCGGGGCCGGAGATTCCCTGTTCCACGGCGCCGTGCATGATGTAGGCGGCCACGATGCAGCAGAGGTTTCCGATGGAGACGATGGACAGGTCCCGGCCTCCGGTAATCATGACCATCATCATGGCCAGGGAGTAAAAGCCCAGCTCCGGAATCTGATAGCCCATGGAGGTGAAGTTCGTCTCCCGGAGGAACAGCTGGGGCCGCAGGATGGACATGGCGGCAAAGATGAAGGCCGTTACCGCCAGCATGCGCATGAAATCCTTGTCTTTCCAAGGGCTGAAGCGTTTACGCTCCCTCATGATTCGCTCCCCCCTTTCTCCGAGGCTTGCGGCCGGAGCCGGCCATCTGCACAATCAGTCCGATAAAGATGAAGAGTCCGGAGACCGCCTGCTGGAAATAGGACGGCACGCCCAGCATGATGAGGTTGCCGGTGATGAACTGGAGGAGAAACACGCCCAGCAGCGTTCCCAGTACGGAGCCCCGGGCCTTTTTCTGGGAGCCCATGCCCAATACCACCGCGGCGATGGAATTCAGCTCCTTGCCCACCAGGTCGGCGGGAATCGGAAGGCTGCACCGGGCCGCCGCGTCGTGCATCACGCCGCCCACGCCGCAGATGACGCCCGCTATGACGAAGACCAGGAACCGGACCTGGGAGACGTTGATCCCCGCCCGGCGGGCCGCGTCCACATCTCCGCCGATGGCGTACACCTGGCGGCCGAAGTTGGTGTATTGCAGGATCAAATGCATCGCCGCGTACATGACCGCCATAAAGACCACCACCACATGCAGCTGGGCCTCGATCCCGTCGGCGTAGGTGGCCGTATGGAGGTAGGTCATGCCCAGCTTGGTGACCTGGTGGGGGAGGACGTAGATGTACGACGTGCTGATAAAGGCCAGCAGCAGGCCCTTGAGCAGGGACTGCGTGCCCAGGGTTGTGATGAAGGGCTGGAGGTTCAGCTTGTCAATGAGCACCCAGTTGAAAAGCTGGAGCAGGACGGCGATGCAGACGGCCGCCAGAAAGATGAAAAGGACCGGCGTGTCCAATTTGCCGTTTTCCGTGAGGTAGAACATCACAACATAGGAGGAAAACGCGCCGATCATGCCGAAGGACATGTCGAAGCCCCCGCAGCACATGACCAGCATGATGGAGAGGGCAAAGATGGCCGGGATGGCGCTGGAGCGGATCAGGGAGTAAAAATTGGCGAGGGTGAGAATTTGGGGATTGACGAGGCTGAAAAGCAGGACCGCCGCCACAAACAAGAGGAACAGCAGCGCCTCGTTGTGCTTCAAAAGCCTTTTCACGACGCGGCCCCTCCTTCCTCCTCGGAGGCCAGATAGGTTTCCAGCTGTTCCATCGTGGTGTTCCGGACGTCGGTCTCCATGGAGATTTTCCCGTCCTTCATCACCAGCACGCGGTTGCAGAGCTGCATGATCTCATAGATATCGTCGGAGATTACGATGACGCCCACGCCCTTTTCCGAGGCCAGGCTCCGGACGATGCCGTGGATGTCGTTCTTGGCCCCGATGTCCACGCCCACCGTGGGGCAGTTCAGAATCAGGATGTCCGGGTTGGAGGCCAGCCATTTGATCAGCACGATTTTTTGCTGGTTGCCGCCGGACAGGGACTTGGCGGGATTCTGGGGCTTCATGCCCGCCACGGACATGGAGGAGAGGCTCTCCTCCTTTTGGCGCGAGAGGCCCTTGATGTCCAAAAGGCCGGTCCTTCCGGCAAAACGGCCGATGATCCGCGAGACGGCGTTGTCCGCGATGGACTGATCCAGGTGCAGCCCCTCCGTCAAACGGTCCTCCGGAACATAGGCGATGTTGTGGGCCAGGGCGTCGTCCACCTTGCGGAAGATGCCCGCCTCCCGCCCGTTGATGCGGATGGAGCCGCTGTCCGCCGGAATGAGGCCGAACAGGGATTCCGCCAGCTCGCCCCGGCCGCAGCCCAGCAAGCCGGTGATCCCCAGGATCTCGCCCTTGCGCAGGGAGAAGGAGACGTCCTGAAACGCGCCCCGCATGGTGTAGTGCTCCACCTCCATCAGGGGGGCTTCCCCGGGGTCCCGGAAGTCGTAGGTGGCGTTGGAGAAGCGCTTGCCGGTCATGTAGAAAATGATCTCCTCTTTGCTGAGGACCTTGTCCCCCTTCTGGGAGTCATAGACATTTTTCCCGTTCCGCATAATGGTAATGCTGTCGCAGATTTCCAGCACCTCGTCCAGCTTGTGGCTGACGAAGAGCACGGAGACCCCGTGGGCCTTCAGGGCCGCCACCACGTCGAAGAGCTTGGAGACCTCCTTGGTGGTCAGGGCCGTGGTGGGCTCGTCCATAATCAGGAGCCGGGCCTCCTGCACGATGGCGCGGCAGATGGCCACCATTTGCTTCTGGGCCACATTCAGCTCCGACACGTAGAGGTCCGGGTCAATCTGGAAGTGAATGCGCTCCAGGGTCTCCACCGCCCGCTTCCGCATGGCCTTCCAGTGGATAAAGGGGCGCTTTTTGGCCACGGTGTCATACATCATGATGTTCTCCGCAATGGTCATATTGGGAAAGAGGGAGAAGTCCTGATAGATGACCTGAATGCCGTTGGCAATGGATTCCGCCGGGGTGATGCGCTTATAGGGCGTTCCGTTGATGGTGAGGGAGCCCTCGTCGGGGGCGTAAAAGCCGGAGATCATTTTGATCAGCGTGGATTTTCCGCAGCCATTTTCGCCAACGAGGCAGCGAATTTCCCCCTCGTTGATGGAGAAGTTCATCCCGTCCATCGCGACAACGCCGAAAAAGGATTTGTACATATCTTGGATGGTTACGATATTTTTCATGGATTCACCGCCTTTTTATAGAAAAATGGGGAATACGAATCATCCGTATTCCCCATTTTCCCGCTATTTATGTTGGCATTTCCGCGCTTAGAAGTTGTAATCCGCCATATTGTCCGTTGTGACGTCCACCCAGGCCGAGCCGTAGAGAATATTTCCGTTCAGCGTGCAGCTCTCGAAGCCGGGGACCTCCAGATTCAGATGGTTTTGATGGTGCCGCTGTTCAGGTAGTCCCCCGCCACGGAGACCAGGCAGGTTCCGGTGACGGCGATCTGGCCGGCCTTGCCCGCCTCCTCAACCGCCATGGCGATTCCCGGGGGGTTCACCATGTCGCAGCCGATGAAGCCCTTGATGTCGGGATAGCTGGCGATGACCTCCTTGGCCACCTTATAGGAGCCCTCCTGGGAGCCGCCCTGGGCCTGGGATTCGCAGACCTGGTACATGTTCGGGTATTTTTCCTCCTGGCGGGCGATGGCGCCGGCGGTCCATTGCTGGTGGGAGGACATGGTCAGCATGCCCATCATGATGCAGTAGCCGCCCTCTTCGCCCATCTCCGCCGCCAGGACGTCCATCATATGCGCTCCGTAGTCGGCATTGACAAAGGCCTCTATGTCATAGTCCACATTTTCCATGCCCTCGGCCTCGTGGCTGATGACGACGATGCCCTCCCGCCGGGCCTTGGCCAGGGTGGTTTCCAGGGCGTCGGGGTCGGAGGGGATCACCGTGATGGCGTCCACGCCGGTGGAGATGACGTCCTCCACGGTGGAGACCTGGACGGCCGTGTCCGACTGGCCGGCCGGGCCAACCTGATACACCTCGTTGCCGGTGGTTTCGACAAAGCGGTCGTTGCCCACCTTCATTCTGTCCCACCAGGAGATTCCCACGCATTTGGGTGTGTTCGCAATGACATAGGTTTTTGAGCCGGAGGATTCCGCGCCGCCGTTCCCGCCGCCTCCGGCGGGGGGAGCGGAGTCCTGCTTGCCACCTCCGCAGCCGGCGAGCAGGGAAACCAGCATGAGCGCCGCTAGCAGTAACGAAGCCTTTTTCATGTGTAAACCTCCCTTAAAAAATGATTCCGCACGTTTCAGATACCGCCATCAGTATGTCATAAAATGATTAATCGCGCAAATCGACTTTGTTTTTTCAAAAGGCCGCAAATGCAAACATCTTTGTACGATCAGATAGTTTTTTCTTCTTTCTTTTGTATTTTTCTTACAATAAAAGGAAAAAGATTCCGGAGGGAATCGGCCGTTTTTTAGAAGTTCTTCTAAAAATTTTGGGGATTTTATAAACATGTTGCTATTTTTCCTTTGTCACTTTTTGACACTTCAAAATGTTAAAAAAGAAAGTAAAAGAAAGAATTAGCCGGTAAAAGAAATAATTTTCACTTAAATGCGCTTGCTTTTGACGCGGTTTTTGAGAGGGCGCTTTCTCTCGATTTCCCGCTTTGAGAATGGTGAGAAATGCGAAGCGAGATTTTGAGAAGCTGCCGGAGCCCGCAGGCCGTGGAAGGAGCGCCCCGCGGGCCGCTTGCGGGGGAGCCGCGGGGGCCGCCGAAGAAAAAATTAAAAAAATACCCATCGCCGCTGGGCGGCGATGGGTATTGGCGCTGGGGGAAGCTCTGCGGGTCAAACCAAAAAGCGGCCGTTTTCAAAGACCAGGCGGTCGTCGATATAGATTTGGCTGTCCGTCCGGGTGTCCTTGATGATGTCCCAGTGGATGGAGGAGGTATAGCTTCCGTCGTAGGGGCGGCCCAGGGCGATGTGGATCGTCCCGGCCATCTTTTCGTCGATCAGGATATCGGTGGTGCAGAGGTCGACGCAGGGATTGGTGCCGAAGGCAAATTCTCCCACCCTGCGGGCCCCCTCGTCGCTGTTTAGGATGTGATTGACATAGTCCAGGTGGCCGTCCGCCTCTACGCTGGCAGCCAAACCGTTTTCGAAGGTGATGGAGAGATTGTGAATCACCTTGCCCCCCAGGGTCGCGGGGAACTCGAAGAAGATTTTGCCATTGACGGTGGCCCACTTCGGCGTGACCATGATCTCCCCGTCCGGGATGTTTCCCTTGTTTTCAGAGACCTCCCAGGGATTGCCGTCAAAGGAGAAGGAGAGGTCCGTGCCCCGCCCCACCAGGCGGAGGCGGCTGCCCTTGTCCAGCTCCCCGGCGATGCGGCGCCACCGGGCGATCTCCTTGGGCCAGTCCAGATTGCAGGCGTCGAAGAACATGTCCATGATTCTCTCATAGCTGACGTTGGCCTGCTGGGCAAAGCGCTCGTTGGGAACCCGCACCAGGGCCCAGCGGGTTTTCTGCCAGCGGAGGGAGGAGATCACGCCCATGGCCTTTTGGTAGCGGGCCAGCTTTTCGGCGGGAATGTCAAAGCATTCGTTCAGATTGAACGCGCCCCGGAGGGCGATGTAGCAGTCGGCCCATTCCATTCCGTAGGCCTCGATTTCGGGAATCCAGGAAATCTGAGCGTCGTTTCCGTACTGGAGCACCTTGTGCTTTAGGGTCTCGCTCATGAATTGAATCTGGGGGAACCCGCCCGCCCGAATACAGGCGCCGTATACGGCCACCGCCAGGGGGTAGGTCTCCACCTCGTACATGGCGATCATCAGCTTTTCCCCCGGCTGGATGTTCAGGGAGTAGTTGACCAGGGACTCGCCCAAGGCGTTCCATCGTTTGTCTGTCATGCTGCCGCCCTCCTTAGTGTTTGATTTTGTGGGTTTTTCAGGATGCAAAAAGCGCCGGGAAATCGTGGACTTCCAGATTTTTGGGCCCTTGCTGATTATACATATACCATGATGCCAAAATTTTGTCAATCTTCATTCCGAGGAGCGGGGGCCAGCCCCGGGGCCTCCCTTCAAGCAAAGGGAAAGGGCACGCTTTGCGTGCCCTTTCTCATAAAATTACCCTCTCAAGCGCGTCCGCCTCATACCGGCCTCTTCGCGCCGAAGGCCCGGCCGCAGCCCGTCAGGCGGCTGCCGCCTCTTTTACCGCGCCCTTGCTGAGGCTGACCGTGATATCATACTGGTCAATCACGTCAAACTTGGACCAGTCCTCCGCCTCGCCTCGCTGGTAGGCGGTGACGTGGATGCCGCTCTCGTCCACCGTGACCATGCTGAAGATCTGCTGGGAGTTTTCCGCGCCGTCCTTATGGACCACGGCGAACTTGCCCCCGGCGGTGTCCTCCTCAAACTCGTCCAGCTTCTCGCCCAGGGAGGAGCAGGTCATGAAGGTGGTGCCTTTTCCGATGTCCACAATTTTGTTCCCCTTGGTGGTGGTCCGGATGTACTCGTGGTCGTGCCCGTTTATATACAGGTCCACCTGGAGCTTGTCGCAGAGCTCCGGGATATAGGGATAGTCGGCGGGGTCGTTGAAGTTCACGATATAGGTGCCCACGTGGGCCGCCATGATGCGCCAGGTGCAGTCCGCCTCCTCGTAGACCTTCTGGGCCCAGGCGGCCTGCTCGGCGAAGAACCTGGCCCGGTCAGCCTCAATGTTGGCACCGGCTTTTCCGGAGTAGGGATCCGCGTTGATGAAGACAAAGCAGGCATCCCCGATGACGCACCAGCCCGTGCCCTCCAGGGGGCCGTACTCCGCCTCGCCCGGCAGGCTGGTCCGGGCCCCGTACTGCTTGTAAAGCAGGTCTCCGGCGTTCTCATGGTTACCGGGGAGGAGGATGTTCAGCCGGTCCGCCATGTGGCCGCCCAGCTTGTCGAAGTAGTCCGTCCACTGGGAGTTTTTATAGCCCGCGTCCACCATGTCGCCGGTGTTCAGCAGGAAGTCCGGCTGTACCTCCAGCTTGCTCACAAACTGCTCCATGGTGTCCAGGAAGGGATCGTAGCCCTCCGGCTCCTCCGCCTGGAGGTCGCCGTACTGCATAAAGGTGAAAGCCCCGGACTCCGGCAGGGTGGTGAAGCTGTGGACCGCGCTGCGGCAGTCCTTGCCCCGGTAGGCGCCGCCCACCATGTACTCATAGACGGTTTCCGCCTTGAGCCCGGTGAGGACGGCGGAGTGGCTCCGGGTCTCCTCCCAGCCCTTGGTCAGGTAGTGGAGGACGCTCTCGCCCTTGACGGCGTTCCAGCTGCTCTCGCCCTTGGCCCGGTACCAGACCTTGGAGTCCGTCACGGCGGGGGCGGTGAGCCAGTTCAGGTTGACCTCGGCGAAGGTCTTGCCCACCTGGCAGAGAACTTCCCGGGGACTGGCGTCGATCACGCCGTCGTCCAGCTCCAGGGGCAGGGGGGCGGAGGTGTCCGTGGGCACCGTGACGGTCTCGCCGTCCACCTCGGCGGCGGCGTAGTAGTAATATTGGCCGGAGGTTGTCAGAGGCAGCTTCACCGCGCCGCCCTCCGGCACGTCCACGGAGTCCGTGAGCTTCTCCGGGTCCTTGCCGTAGAAGACTTTGACGCTGTCCGCCTTCTTCCCCTCGGGGAGGAGGAGCCGGACCTTGACGCTGGGCTGGGTACCCTTGGCGGCCCAGTTCACCAGCAGGTCGTCCAGCAGCAGGACGGGCTCCTCAATTGCCAGGTCCTTGGCCACCTTCAGCTCCGGGGCGTTCCCGGCCTTGACGAAGCCGGAGAGCATGGGATAGCCCTCCTCAGGCTCGCCCACCCAGGCCCAGGTGTTCTTGAAGTCCCACTTGAGCTCCTTCTCGTACTGGTCCCGGCTCTGGAGCACCCCGGCGGAGGCGCTCATGAAGATTTCCCGGTTGGGGTGCTTTTCCGGGCGGTTGCCGGAGAGGACCGCCCCCTCCCACACGTAGTTGTGGGTGATGTTGGCCCCGCTCTCGCTGTCCAGGGTTCCGATGAAGCGGTCAATATTCTGCGCGCCCTCCTCGCCCTCGACTTTTTTGACTACGGAGACCGTGTTTTTCAGGAACTCCGCCGCGGCGAAGGCCCCGGCGACGCCGCCGCCGGAGACGGGCCCCTCGCCGTTGGAGACGGTCAGGGAGCCGCCCACATAGCAGTTCTCCACCGCGCCCCCGGTCTCAATCGCGCCGATCAGGCCGCCGGTGAGCTCCTTGGCCTTGACCTTCATGTAGGACAGGCAGTTGCGGACGGGGCCCTCGCACTTGCCCACCAGGCCGCCGGTGGTCTCCTTGGCCTTGATGGAGCCGGTGGCAAAGCAGTTTTCGATGGTTCCGTAGCTGACGCCCGCGAAGGCGCCGCAGGTCTTTTTGCCCTCGATGGTCACGTCCGCCAGGCCCAGGTTCCGGATGGCAGGGCTGGTGAAGGTCTCGTCGCCCAGATACCCCACCAGGGCGGCGTACTTCTCGTCCACCCGGCGGATGCGCAGATTGGAAATGACATGATACTGCCCGTCGATCTGGCCCTTGAACCAGCCGTCGGATTTGTCGGCGTTTTCGTCCTTGTTCCCGGAGATGGGGGGCATCCAGCCCTCGGACTCCTCGCCGGAGGCCTCGGTGACGGCCTGTCCGATCTTCTCCATCAGCGGGCCCATGTCGATGTCCGCCGTCAGGACATAGCGCCCGATGCGGGGAGCGTCGGGCTGGCCGTCCTTATTGGTGTCGGCGGGCTTCCAGCCGCCGGAGAGAAACAGCAGCTGCTCCGGCGTGCTGATCTCATAGGACTTGGACGCCTTGTTGTAGGCGGGGGGTTTCGCGCCCAGGGATACCAGAGTCTCCGTGTCCCAGACCTCCTCGGTCCACCAGCCCTCCGCCTCCTTGGCGGACGTGCCGGCGGCCAGCACCGGCAGCAAAAGCGCCAGCGCCAGCAGCAGGGAAAGGGTCTTTGCGGTGATCTTCCTCATCGTTGTCCCATCCTCCTTTTTACCGGAGCCGCGTCCGGCAGCGCCCCCGCAGCCCGGCTTGATTACGTTTAGCATAAACGCACGGCCCGGCTTTGTCAACTGTTTTTCGGCATATTTCACAATAATAATCTTTACTCAAGCGTTTGCTTTCGTAAATTTGCGCAAATTATAGCATTTCTTTGCGTAACAGCTTGTGAGGGCCTCCCGTCCTGGGAACGTTCCAATTGGAGATTTTATGTAGGGGCGGACCTATGTGTCCGCCCGTTTCCCGGAACCCCGGAGCTCCCTGTAGAAGGGCGGACACACAGGTCCGCCCCTACCGGCGTTCTATCGACAGAACGCCGGACCCGGTGGGACCCGGTCCCCCGACCGGGCCATTGGGAGAGGGGGGAGGCCCGGCCGGGGACGCCGGTTTCACAGGGTCCCGGGCCGGAGTACCGGCCGCGCGAGGAGGATGAGCTTCAGCTGAAAAACGCGCGTTCCCCGCCGCCGGAAATAGCCCCGAGCCTCTCAGGACAGCTCCGCCACCGCCACATACACATTGGAAATCTCGTACCACCCGGCGAAGTCCACGCTCCCCGTCTGGGGCAGGTGGAAGATCTTCTGGAATTCCGTCACCGCCTCCTGGGTGGCGGGGCCGTAAACGCCGTCCGCCCGGGTCTTGGGAATGGCGGGGAAATTGTCCGCGATGCGGTTCAGCTGAGTCTGGATGGTCCGCACGGCCTCCCCCTCGCTGCCCGGCGACAGGACCTCCCCGCCGTAGGACAGGGGCACCCCCTCCACCTTCTCCGCGCTCTTGAGGTAGATGTCCGCGCCGTAGTACTTTTTCAGGATGCTCACCGCGTCCCAGCCCTGCTCCCCCAGGGCCTGGGAGCCCCATTGGCTCAGGCCCTGGCACTGGGTCCGCCGCCCGTCGCAGTACTGGGTGAAGAGGGGCTGGGCGATGCCCTCCTTGGTGACGTAGGTGGTGAAGAGATCGTCCACCACCACGCCGATCTCCTCGAAGATGGTCCGGCCATGGGAATAGGACTGGTCAAAGGCCGTGGAGCTGGTGACGGTGAAGTCGTAGCCCTTCCCCCGGTACCACTCCGTGTAGACCCGGTTCAGCGTGAAGGAGAGAATGGCCAGCACGTTGGCCTTGATGGCCTCCGTCCGCCAGGTGGAGTAGATTTCGCTGCACGCCACGTTTTTGATGTAGTCTTTAAACCGGACCCAGTGGTTGGGGGCGGAGGCGTCGTCGGGCCGCCCGGCGTGGACCACCACGTATTCCGGGATCACCGGCTCCGGCAGCACCACCAGCCCCTGGGCCTCCGGCAGGGGCTTGACCTCCTCCTCCGGCGGCCTGGCGGCGGGCTCCCCCCAGAGGGCGTGGGGCGGGAACAGCACATTGCGCACATTGAAGCCCCCGGGCCGGGCCGGGGACAGGGCCATCCGCTGGACGGCCCGCCCGGCGGGCATCAGCTCCACGCCCCCGGCGTGAAGGGTCTCCCAGCCCCCGGCGGACACGGTGACGTTGTAGACGGCGTAGGGCCTCCGCTCCGCCGCGCCCTCGGACACCGACAGCTCTATGGCCGGGGCGGGCAGCTCCACGAAGGGGGTCTGGCCCGAGGAATCGGTGGTGACCTCCTCCAGGACCCGGCCATTCTCCGGGTCGCTGATGCGCACCCGGGCCCCGGGGATGGGCTGGGGGGTGTCCCCCGCCGTGACAAACACTTGCAGATCGCCTCTGTCCAGATAGGTTGGATTCATAACGGCGCTCCTCCTTTCCGTATACTATCCTATGCGGGCGGGGCCCCTCCGGCCCCCACCCCCGGAACAGGAGGTCTTATGGAATACATCATCAAATACACGGGAGACGTCCTCTCCCTGGGCTACCCCACGGAGCTGCTGGACGCCCAGTTCGCCATCCTGGAGCTGGCGGCGGAGGACCCGGTCCGCCTGCTGGAGCACCGGCAGATCACCTGCTTTGAGCCCGCCCGGCGGCTCAGCGGCCTGATGGACCGGAGCCTGGAGGCGGCCTGCATCCCGCCGGTCTGGCGGGAGACCGGCCTGGGGCTGACGGGCCGGGGGGTGCTGATCGGCTTTGTGGACTCGGGCCTGGACCTGAGCCACCCGGAGTTCCTGGGGCCCGACGGCGGCAGCCGGGTGGTGGCCCTGTGGGACATGGCGGCCCAGGGGACGCCCCCCGAGGGCTTTCTCCACGGGGCGGCCTACACCCGGGCGGAGCTGGCCGCCGGGCTGGTGGAGTCCCCGGACCGGACGGGCCACGGCACCGCCGTGGCCGGTATCGCCGCCGGGCGGAGCGGCGCGGCCCCCGAGGCCGCCATCGCCGCGGTGAAG
>CAMXNV010000008.1 GCA_947245315.1 uncultured Oscillibacter sp.
GTGTCCTTGGAGGACATCATGGGCACCCGGACGCCGCCGCCCTCGCCGTGCTGGCCCGCGCCGATCTCCATCAGGTCCGTCTCCCCCAGGTCGCCGAAGGACATGCCGTTCTGGGGGTGGGTGGCGTCGGTGGACTTGACGGTGACGGAGGCCATGCTGTCGGCGTAGCGCTGGGCGATGGCGGCCACCTCGTCCAGGCTCTTGCCCTCCCGGGCCGCGGCGGCGGCGATGTGGTACAGGGCCACGGCTCCGGCAAGGCCCCGCTTATTGTCCTCTCCGTTGGGGTCGTACTGAATCTCCTCCCCGGTGACCACCTGGCGGACGTTCAGCCCCGCCTTCTTGGCCAGCTTCATGGCCTGCTTGCCCGCCAGCTGGTCCCCGGCGTAGTTCAGGGTCAGCAGCAGCACGCCGTGGCCCTTGTCCGCCAGCTTCATGGCGTCAAACACAAGCTGGCCGTTGGGGGCGGCGAAGATGTCGCCCACGGCCTGGACGTCCAGCATGCCCCGGCCCACGAAACCGGCCTGGGCGGGCTCGTGTCCGGAGCCGCCGTAGGTGACGATGGTCACCCGGTCGGCGTTCGCCAGGTCCTTGCTGATGACCAGGTGCCCATCCACGTCCACGATGTCGGGATAGGCCAGGCCCAGGCCAATGAGCTCCTCGTCGGTGATGGTCTCCGGGGCGTTGATGAATTTTTTCATTTTCATATGCGTACCTCCTCAAAATTGACAGTCTTACATTTGCGCCAGGCCCTGGAAGAAATAGGCCATGGACATGGCCCCGGCGTCCGGGGTGCCCAGGGTCTTCTCGCCGTAGCTCTTGGCCCGGCCGAACTTGGACACGAACTGTTTTGTGGCCTGGGCTCCCTCCATGGCGGCCCTAGCGGCGGCGTCGAAGAGCTTTCCCTCGTCTCTGCCCCCATAGGCCGCGATGGCCTCGCTGGCGGGGATCAGGGCGTCCATCATGGTCTTGTCCCCCACCTGGGCCCCGGACATGTCGCTGAGCTCCTCCAGCCCCTTTGCGAAGACCTCCTGAAGGCCCGGGATATCAATTTCATCGCCCTCCGGGGCGGCCTCCTGCATCCCGTCCAGCCAGGTGTTCCACAACGGCACGGCGCTGCCGCCGTTGAGGGTCATGACCGCCGTGGCCGCGCCGTCCAGCAGGGCCTGGATGCCGCCCTCCGACTGGTCCACTGCGTCCGAGACGGCCCTGGCGATCTTGGCCATGGTCAGTCCGTGGTCCGCGTCGCCGAAGTGGGAATCGATCTCCGTCAGCTCCTGTTCCGCCGCCGCCACCGCCGCGCAGGCGTTTTTCAGGCGGGCGGCAAGCTCACCCTTGGTCATTGCGCTTCGCCTCCTATTCAAAATGTTACATTTGTTAAATATGATACCACAGAAAGTAACATAGGTCAACGGCCAATCGGGATTTCCCCGGAATGGACAGGGGAGGATCAGGAAAACTATGGAAAATGCACAAAAAGCCTCCCGGGCAAAGCCCGGGAGGCTTGCATCATTCCAGCAGTCCCCGCACCAGATCCTGGCGGGCCACCAGATGGGTGAAGAGGCCGGATTTGAGGGCCCCGCCCAGGGCCTTGGCGCTGGTGTTGGCGGAGCAGACGCCGATGATGTTGGGGCAGCGCCTGAGGACGCCGAAGGGGATTTGGATGGCGAAGTCCTGGTCCGACTGGATGACCGTCCCCGCCTCGTTGAAGTAGTAGATCAGAAGCCGCCCGCAGGCCCGCTGCCGCTGGAGGAGGCTGCCGTAGCGGACCAGGGAGGCGAAGTCGGGGCTGGAGGGGTAGTCCCCGATGTTGACCAGGGCGGTGTCCAGCGACTCCCACTGCTGGTAAATCTGCCGGTAGACCTCGGTGGAGCACAGGACCTGTTTTTCCTCCAGGCTCTCCGGCAGGGCCGGAAGGTAGAGGAAATGGGGATCGGCCCCCAGCTGCTGGGCCATGAGGCGGACGTTCTCGTTGGACTGGTAATTCCGGGCCGGGATGCTGGCGTTGCCCACCAGGGGGCAGATGTCGGTGAGGGAGCTGTCCGGCTGGGGGTGGGCCTCCAGCCAGGTGACCAGCTGGCCGATCAGGTAGCCCCAGCCCACCCCCAGGCGGCGGGCCCCCAGCCGGCCCAGCAGCTCCACGGCCCCCTGGGAGAGGGCCTGGTTCGTCTCGTCGTTGTCCCGGCCGTCCTCCACCAGGACGCCGCCCCGGATGGAGCTGGACAGCCCCAGGCGCTCCAGCAGCCTGGTTCCCCGGGTCCCGGGTTCGTGAATGGTGATCTCCACGATGCCCAGCGCCCGGGCCTCCGAGAGCATCCGGCTGATGAGGGGGCGGGACACCCCCAGCTCCTGGGCGATGTCGCTCTGCTTCCGGTCCTCCAGATAATAGCGCTGGGCCACGTAGGCCAGCCGTTTCCGCTTTTCCAAACTGGTATCCACAAAAATGCTCCTCACATGGACGATGTGTTACATATGTTACTAGGTTGACTATATCATAGAACGGAGCGGGCCGCAAGCCCCATCGGCAACAAACTTGAAAAGCATCGAACATACGCCTCCTTAACGGCTGGGCTGCATGACTTCGGCTTGGGGCAAATGCGCGCCTTGCGCGGGACCGGCCTCGCCGGGACGGACCTCCCGGCCATAGAAAAGACCGCCCAGGGCGCAAGCCTCCGGAGCTTGCTCCCTGGGCGGAATCCTTCCGCCGCCAGGGGGTATTTGAAGAAACCCTCTAGCCTGCCTGATACTCGAAGAACACGATGCTTCCGCTGACAGAGACGGCGTCCCGCTCCCCCTGGCCGATGGTGATGGCGACGCTCTCCAGCATACAGCGGAAGGCGCTGTCGTGGAGCCGCTGGAGCACCGCCTTGGCGGACGCGTAGGAGCCGGTGGTGAAGGACATGGAGATGCTCCGCCGGACGATGGGCTGGGAGGCGTCCACGGTGCTGAAGGACAGGCTGTAGTCCTCCGTGGCGGCCAGGATGGCGTTCAGCTCGAACATAACGGGCTGGAGGTTATCGTAGTCGGCGATGCTCAGGGGCGGAGTCCCGGAGGAGAAGAGGGCCTCCAGCTCCTGTTCCATCCGGCACTTCTCCTCCAGCCGGAGCTGGGCGGCCTCGATCTCCACGCGGCGGTCCGCCGCCTCTTGCAGGCAGCGGTCCCGCTGGGCGGTCTGGGGCATGTAGAACAGCAGCATATAGCCGCTGACCAGGAGGAGGACGCCCAGCAGGGCCAGGAGCAGCCACTCCCGGGTAGTCAGCTGTCTTCTCACTGGACCGCCTCCTTTTGCAGCTGGATCAGCACGCTGGCCTGGACCGGGGCGCTGGCGTCGGCGGAGCCGCCCTCCCCCTGGGTGGTGGCCGCCGTGTTTACCATGGTGTAGGCCACGATGGGAGAGGCCTCCAGGGCGCTGACGATCTGAGCGGTCTGGGCCAGGGTGACGCCGGAGAACTGGAGCTGGACGGTTTCGCCGCTGATGGAGACCGCGTCCAGAGAGGCCCCCACGGCCTGGTCCAGCAGGGCCAGGACCTCCATGCGGTCAATGAGGGCCCGCTCCTCATCGGTGGCGGAGTAGCGGCTGTAGCGCTCCCAGACCTCCTCGTAGTCCGCCAGCTCCAGGTTGAGGCTCTCCAGCTGGGCCTCCGCGGCGGCCAGGGACTGCTGGGCCTGGAGGGCCTCCATCCCCACGTCGTAGATCAGAAACTTGCTCAGCCCCAGGAGGCAGGTGAGGACGAAGAGCACGTAGAGCCCGATGGTGGCGGGCTTGGTGGTGCGGTCGGGCTTGTAGTAGAGGTTCATGGACCGCTTGGCGGGGTAGGACGCTGTTCGTTTGCTCATCTCATTTCCCTCCCATGGCCGCCCCGGCGGCGAAGACGCCTGCGGCCGCCGCCTCCCCGGCCTCCGGCAGCAGGTCCGCCGGGTCCAGCAGGGGCAGGCCCACCGTGTGCTCGATGCTCTGCCGCAGCAGGGGCAGGGCCGCGCCGCCGCCCACCAGGTACACACCGCTCAGGCTGCTGGCGCGATAGGTAAACTGATAGAAGTTGATGACCTTCAAAATCTCCACGGCCACGCGCTCGCAGATCTCGGCCACGGCGGGGAGGGCCAGGACGTTCTGAAAATTGGTGGTCTTGTAGGTGCTGGAGAGGAAGGGGTCCACCCCCAGCTCGCCCGCCACGATGTTGTCCAGGTTCCGCCCGCCCAGGGCGATCTGCCGGGTGGCCTGGACCCGGTCCCGCCAGACCACCGTGATCCGGGTGAACTGGTGCCCCAGGTCCACGAAGCAGAACTCCTCCGCCCGGCGCCCCGGGCCTGGCAGAGCTGGATCAAGGCCATCTCCTGGGGGAGCACGGTCCGCAGCCGGAGGCCCGCCTGGGCGAAGATCCGGGCGTACTCCGCCAGGGTCTGCTTGGCCGCCGCCGCCGCCATCATGGGCACCCCCTGGGAGGGGTCGTCCCCCTCGGCGGGGGCGCAGACGGCGTAGTCGCAGTGGTACTGGTCCGCCACGCCCTGGATGAAGTCCGAAAACTCGTAGGGCAGGTTCATCAGCAGCTGCTCCGTGGTCATCCGGGGCATGGTCACCAGGCGGCAGATCACCTGGCTGGGGGGCAGGGCCAGGGCCGCCCGGCCCCGGGGGAGGGAGAGGTCCTTCCGCACCTGCCGCAGAAACTGGGCAAAGGCGTGGGGCAGGGCGATGGCCCCGGCGCCGTCCACCAGGTTCTCCGGCAGGCGGACCTCCTCGATCCGGGCGTCGCCGCCCCGGAGCACCGCGATTTTTAAGCTGCTGCTGCCGATGTCAAATCCCAGCCGCGTGTTTCCCATAATGTTTCTCCTCCGTACTTTTTCTTGGAAGACTGTAACGACACTTGGCTTTGCAAAGCAAAGCCTTAGTGGAGTACGTCCCCGAAGGGGAAAAAGTAGCAAAAAGAACTTTCGCTCGCTCTTTCGTGCGTTGCTGTTCCCAGCTTCCCGCACGGCAACGTGGAAAGTGCTTATTGAAACCTTTCTTTAGAACAGGCCGAAATACCAATCCAGCACCGGCTCGCCGAAGCACACTGTCAGCAAGGCCCCCGCCGAAAGAAAGGGCCCGAAGGGCACGGCGGTTCCCTTCCTCCCGCCGGTGAGGGCGGCCCACACAAAGCCCTGCAGGCAGCCCGCCAGCAGCGTCAGAAGCAGCTCCGCCCAGCTCAGGTACAGCGCCAGGGCGAAGAGCAGCTTGATGTCCCCGCCGCCCATGGCCTCCCGGCCCATCAGCTTCTCCATCGCCAGCACCAGGGCCAGCAGTGCCGCCGGGACGGCGCAGGCGATGACGGCCTCCAGGGCCTCCCGGGCCCCGTGGCCCAGGATCAGGAACCAGGCCGCCCGGTTGGCCGCCAGCAGGAGGAGCAGCTTGTCGGGGATGAGCCGCCGGAAGCAATCCGTCAGGCTGAGGGCCAGCAGGAGGGCGGCCCAGACCAGCCACTGCCCCAGCTCCGGGTCCCACCCGAAGCGCAGGCCCAGGCACAAAAAGGCCGCCGCCCCCGCCAGCTCGGCGGCCGGGCACCCGGCGGGAATCCGCGCCCCGCAGTGCCGGCACCGCCCCAGAGAAGGAGGAAGCTGAACACCGGGACCAGGTCCCGGGGGCCCAGGGTATGCCCGCAGGAGCCGCACCGGGACCGGCCCCGGAAGGGGTGGGGGTCCCCCGCGGCCCAGCGGGAGGCGGCGCAGTGGAGGAAGCTGCCGGCCACCGCGCCGGAGACGGCCGGCCAGAAGCAGAGATAGGCTGTCAGAATGGGTTCGTTCATAGGGTCTCCTTTATGTGAGTCAGGGGCCTCGGGGGCCGTTGTTCGGGGAGCGTTGTAATAGAAAATTTACGGTCCGCCGAGTTGATATTGGGGCTCGCCTGTGGTAAAATAACGGCAAAGGGGTGATTTTTTGTGGCACAGGCAAATTTGAACATTCAGATGGACGCGGCGCTGTCAAAGCAGTTCGCAGAGCTCTGCGACGAGATCGGCATGAGCGTGGACACGGCCATCTCCGTCTTCGCCAAGCGGGCGGTCCGCAAGTGGGGCTTCCCCTTTGAGGTGACCGGGGATCCGTTTTATTCCGAGTCCAATATGAACGAGCTCCGGCGGAGGATCGCCGAGATGGACGCGGGGAAGGGCGTGGAGCACGAGCTGATTGAGGTGGACGATTGAAGAAGCTGTGGCTGGACGAGGCCTGGAAGGAATATCTGGATTGGCAGGAGCAGGATAAAAGGATTCTGAAAAAAATCAACGAGCTCATCAGGGAGGCGGAGCGCACGCCTTTCAAGGGAACCGGAAAGCCGGAGCCGCTGAGGGGAGACCGCAGCGGCTACTGGAGCCGCCGCATCACGAGCAGGGATCGGTTGGTCTACCGCGTCAAAGACGGCGTTCTGGAAATCCTCTCCTGCATGGGACACTACGAAGACTGAACGCCCCCCGTATGGGGGGATTTTTTTGTGTCCGCTTGGGGGGAACTCCCTCAGTCAGCTTCGCTGACAGCTCCCTCAAAGAGGGAGCCTAAGGGAAACGCACAGCCGGGTCAAAGAGGGAGCCTAAGGGAAACGCGCGGCCTTCTCAAAGAGAGAGCCCAAGGGAAACGCACAGCCCCTCTCGAAGAGGGGGCCCAAGGGGAACGCACAGCCTCCCTCTTTGAGGGAGGTGGCACGGCGAAGCCGTGACGGAGGGAGTTCCCCCGCCCTGCGCCAACCCGGAGGGGGCGGAGGTGTGGGGAGGGGTTAGGGGTCAGCGGGGGGAGTGGTCCCGGTTGCCTCTACCCATTCAGTAGTAATTTTTACTCCTGAAGGGGCAGCAGCATCTTCTTGTAATGTGACTTTGATAACTTTCCCTACACGGGGTTCTTCCTCTTCTCCTGCCGCTGTACCTTGTCCATAAGCTTCTGCTTTAGCCGGAAGATTTTTTACCAACGCACCAATATTGTCTTTTTCATTAACTGCATAATAGGCGAATCCCCCCGCAGTTCCAACTTCTTTATTAATACCTACATCACCAGTTTCACCTTTTTCAATGGTCATATAGGCAGTGACTGTTAGCCCTCTTGCATCACGTTCATTGGCACTATCCACAGCCTCACGGGATGTCTCCAGAGCCTGGTTCATCATCGGAATAGAAACCGCCACCAGGATGGCAATAATCGCCACCACAATCAGCAGCTCGACCATCGTAAAGCCGCCCTGCTTTTTCAGCTTGGCTTTCAACTGTTCCATAAAGTGTGTACCTCTCTTTCCTTTTCATCGTTTCAAAGTGTTTATCTATACTCAGAGCCGTGGGTTGGCAGGGCCCGGAATACCAGAGTTTTCGTCTCCCCCGGGGGAGACAGGTCAAGGCCATGGCCTTGACCTAAAGAAGCTTGCTTACATGTTGCCGTACATGCTGAACATGGGCAGATAGACCGCAAACAGGATCAGCACCACCAGGACCGCCAGAATCACGATGATGCTGGGCTCCAGCAGGGCGATGGCCCGCTTGGTTTTCAGGTCCGTCTCGTTGTCGTAGTACGCCGCCAGCACCTGGAGGGTGGACTCCATGGCCCCCGTGGCCTCGCCCACGGCGGTCATCTGCACCAGCATGGGGGTATCTCTTTGGCATAGCCCAGGCACTCCCCAAAGGAGCGCCCGCCCTCCACGCCGGGGAGGGTCCCCAGAATCTCCTGGGCCATGCAGGGGTTGCCCATGGTCCTGCCGGAGACCTCAATGGCCTGGAGGATGGGCATCCCGGCGGTGAGGAGCATGCTCATGGTATGGGCGAACTGGCTGGCGTTGGACAGGCGGACGATGTTCCCCAGGATGGGAATGCCCAGCTGGGCCTTGGCCAGGAGGGCGCCGCCCTTCTCCGTGGCCCCGTAGAGCCGCAGGGCGAAGACCACCAGGAGAATCAGGGCCGCCAGGACCAGGATGTACTTCTGGAAGAACTCGCTCATGGCGATCAGCGCCCGGGTGGGCCAGGGGAGGTCGATGCTCATCCCCTGGAACACGCCCACGAAGGTGGGGACGGCGTAGAGCATGATAATGGCCACCACCACCGCCGCCACCAGGATAACAAAAGCGGGATAGGTCAGGGCGCTGACCACGCTCTCGTGGGTCTTGTTCATCCGCTCGAAATAGTCGGCCATGCGCTGGAAGGCCGCCTGGAGGTCGCCGGACTCCTCGCCGGCCCGGACGGTCTCCCGGAAGGTGACGGGGAGGGTCTTGGCCCCCCGCTGCTCGAAACTGTAGCTCAGGGACCAGCCGTTGGACACGTCCTCGGACGCCTGCCGGAGCAGGGCCCCCAGGTTCTTGTCCGGGCACTGCCCGGCCACCAGGTCCACGGTCTGCACCAGGGGCAGACCCGCGTTGAGGATGATGGCGAACTGCCGGCAGGTGAGGGACAGGCTCTTGGCGCCGATCTTCTGGAGCTTGGAGAGGGGATCCCGGGCGGCGGACTTGGGGACCTCCTTGATGGAGAGGACGATCTCGCAGCTCTGGCGGATCTGGTTCACGGCGTCGGTGCGGCTGACGGCCTCCACCACGCCGGATACCTTCTCGCCGCTGAGATACGACCCCTCGTATTTGTATGTGGGCATAGGCGGGTCTCCTTTTTGCGTTGTACCGGGGGAACTCCCTCCGTCACGGCTGCGCCGTGCCACCTCCCTCAAGGAGGGAGGCTTTCAAATCTCTGCGTTCCCCCTCTTTGAGGGAGCTGTCAGCGAAGCTGACGGAGGGAGTTCCCCCTCAAAACGGCCGCTTGAAGCCCGGGGCCCGCATGGCGTCCACCGGCGGCGCGGCCTTGCCCCCGGCGGGCTTGACGCCCGCCTGGGCGGGGTCCCGCAGCGCCCCCTCGAAGGTCTCCTTGCTGATGGTCCCGGCGGCGAAGAGGGCGCTCAGGGCCTTGTCCATGAGGATGTTGCCCAGGGCCCCGGTGGTCTGGATGGAGTTGGCGATCTGGGGGGTCTCGCCCTCCCGGATCAGGTTGCGGATGGCCCCGTCGGTCTTCATCACCTCGCAGGCCAGCACCCGCCCGCCCCCAACCTTGGGGAGAAGCTGCTGGCTGAGAACGGCTTTCAGGGACATGGACAGTTGCAGCCGGATCTGCTGCTGCCGCTGGGCGGGGAAGACGTCCACAATCCGGTCAATGGAGTCCGCGGCGGAGTTGGTGTGGACGGTGCCGAAGACCAGGTGCCCCGTCTCGGCGGCGGTGAGGGCCGTCTCGATGGTCTCCAGGTCCCGCATCTCGCCCACGAGAATCACATCCGGGTCCTCCCGCAGGGCGGCCCGGAGGCCGGAGGCGAAGCTGGCCGTGTCCCGGCCGATCTCCCGCTGGTTGATGATGCACTTGTCGGGGACATAGACATATTCAATGGGATCCTCCAAAGTGAGAATATGCTTGGCCTCCCGGCGGTTGATCTGGTTCAGCACCGCCGCCAGGGTGGTGGACTTGCCGGAGCCGGTCTCGCCGGTGATAAGCACCAACCCCTGGCTGTAGGCGGGGAACTCGGATACCACCTTGGGAAGCCCCAGCTCGGAGAGGTCGGGAATGTGGTCGTTCAGCAGCCGGATGGCGGCGGACCAGGCGTCCTGCTGGCGGAAGAGGTTCACCCGGCAGCGGACCCCGGCGATGCTCAGGGCCAGGTCCAGCTCTCCCACGGCCTCCGCCTGGCGAATCTGAGACCCGGCCAGCTCCCGGGCGGCCTCCAGGCAGTCTCCGGCGGTCAGGGGGACGCCCTCCAGCTCCCGGATGGACCCGTCGATCCGGCAGCGGGGGGTCAGCCCCCGGACCAGATGCACGTCGGAGGCCCCGTCCCTCCAGGCCTTTTCTACGTATTCCGAAACAGTCATAAGCCCTCCTTTTGAATCCCTCAATCAAGGATTCTACGTTGCCGTCGCTCCAGCCTGGTCTATCTCCAGACTCTCAGAGCGAGCTAAAATTCTTTTTGGTTCTTTTTCTTATAAGAAAAAGAATCTCCGCCGAGGACGCGGTGGACCTCTTCCGAGGAGGTTACGCCGTCCAGGACCAGCTTGCGGCAGTTTTCCATGATGGGATGGAAGTCCGCAGTCTCTATGGCCGCCTCCAGCTCCTTGAGGGAGCGGGAGTGGATGGCCCGCCGGATGGCGGAATTGACGGGCAGAATCTCAAACACGCCGGTCCGCCCCCGGTAGCCGGTGCCGAAGCACTCGCCGCAGCCCGCGCCCCTGTAAAAGGTGTAATTCCCCGGCGGCAGGCCCAGGGCGGCCTGTTCCTCGGGCCCGGGGGCGTAGGGCCGCCGGCAGTGGGGGCAGACCCTCCGGAGCAGCCGCTGGGAGATGATGCCCTTCACCGCCCCGGCGATGAGGTAGGGCTCCACGCCGATGTCCAGCAGCCGGTCAATGGAGCTGACGGCGTTGTTGGTGTGAATGGTGGAGAGGACCAGATGCCCCGTCATGGCGGCCTGCATGGCGATCTCAGCAGTCTCCCCATCCCGAATCTCGCCCACGGCGATGATGTCCGGGTCCTGGCGGAGCACGGAGCGCAGCACGCTGGCGAAGGTCAGGCCGGTCTTGTCGTTGATCTGGACCTGGCAGATGCCGCCGATGTGGTATTCCACCGGGTCCTCCAGGGAGACCAGGTTGACCTCCTCGCTTTTCAGCCGCCCGATCATGGCGTAGAGGGTGGAGGTCTTGCCGGAGCCCGTGGGGCCCACCATGAGGATGACGCCCTCGGCGGTGCTGTCCACCAGGCGGCAGAACCGCTCCCGGTTCCCGCCCTCCAGGCCGATGCCCTCCAGGGTGGCCAGCTCCGGGGTCTTCCGCAGGAGGCGGATGACCACCTTCTCGCCGTGGATGGTGGGCAGGGTGGAGATGCGCAGGTCCAGGGCCTCCTGCCGGACGGTGACGTTGGCCCGGCCGTCCTGGGGGACCAGCTTCTGGGCGATGTCCATCCGGGCCATGATCTTCAGGCGGGAGATGACGGAGCTCTGGAGCTCCCGGGGCACCGGGATGATGGTCCGCAGGGCCCCGTCGATCCGCATGCGGATGGTCATGCTGTCCTCCCCGGGCTCCATGTGGATGTCGCTGGCCCCTTCGGTACAGGCCCGGTCGATGATGGAGTTCACCAGCCGGATGGCCGGGGCGGCGTCCGCCTCGTCCTCGTCCACGCTCACGCTCTGGGGCTGGACCGCGCCGCCGCCGTACTGGCTCCCCAGCAGGTCCCGCTGCATGTCCTCAATGGCCTGCATGGCCCCCTGGTTGCTGTAGAGGTTCTGGACCGCCCGCTCCACGGCGGCGGAGGCGGCGATGAGGGGAATGACCCGCCGCCGGGTGATGGCCCGGACCTCCTCCACGGCCACGAAGTTCAGCGGGTCCGCCATGGCCAGGTGGATGTCCGTCCGGCTGGCCCGGACGGGGACCACCATGTGCTTCTTCGCCGTGCTCTTGGGCAGCAGCTGGGCCATCTCCGGGGGAATGGCGTAGGTGTTCAGATCGATGAACTCCACGCCCAGCTGGTTCATCAGTGTGTCGATGAGCTGGCGTTCCGTGATGAAGCCGTGCTTTTGCAGGATGGAGCCCAGGCGCTCCCCGGTGCTCTCCTGGAGCTTCAGGGCCTCGTCCAGCTGGGCCTGGGTGATGCCGCCGCTGTTGACCAGCAGGTCTCCCAGTTTGACGTATTTCATGGGCCTCCCCCTTCTTCCTCCAATTCCTCCGGCGGGTTCAGGCAGCGGATGACCACGCCGTCCTCCGGTGTTTTCGCGCTGACGCCGCCGTCCTTCCAGCCGACTTCCAATTTTAAAGTGAAACAGGCCGTGTCCCGGTCATAGCCGATGTCCATGACCTTGACCTGATAATCTCCGTTTTTATAGGCGCCCCCCGGCCGGTAGCGGCGTCCGCCTGGGGCAGGAGCTCCACGCCGCCGGCGTAGACGTGCCCGTCGCTTTCGTTCAGGGTGAGGGTATGCCCGCCGTTGTAGGTGAGTCCCCCGTCTTCCGCGCCTCCCGCCTCGTGGGCGTAGCGCAGCTCCCCGGCGATGGCGTTGGTCAGGGAGTTCAGCAGCAGCTGGGTCTCCGCCTCCGCCGTGAGGTCAAAATAGGTCTTCATGGCCACGCTGAGGCCGGAGTTCAGCATGACGCACAGCAGCATCAGCACGGCCACGGCGCAGAGCATCTCCACCAGGGAGAACCCGGCGCAGCTCCTCAGCTTCCGTCTCATGGGCCGCCTCCCCCTCCGCCGGAGGGCGGAGCCGCGGCGTAGGACAGCAGCCCCTCCCCGCCGTAAAAGGCGAGCCCGGCGAGCTCCTTGGAGACGCCGTCCTGATTGGTGACCGTCAGCGTCCCGCCGGGGGTGAAAACGTCTCCCGGGCCCTGGCGCTCCGCCTTGGAGAGGGCCTCGTAGTAAGCGCCGTCCGCCTCCCGGGCCCGGAGATCGATGCCGGAGGAGGCGGTGACGGCCCCCAGCAGCAGCGTGACGGACAGGGCGCAGACCAGCACCGAGGCCAGCACCTCCACCAGGGTCTCACCCCTGGAATTTCCCAGCGTCTCTCTCATTCGGCCTCCTTCTGCTCTCGGGTGATCCAGTCCAGCCTCCAGGTCAGGAGGGAGCCGGTTTCCTCTGTGACGGTGGACTTGCTGTCGAAGTCCGTGGTAATCACCCCGGTCTCCGTGACCAAGGGGCCCTCCGGCATCTGGTCCTTGGGCATCCGGCCCTCCGGCGAGTAGCCGATAACGGGCATGCCGCCGCCCATGGGACGGAGGGTTCCGTCCGCCTCCCGCTCCGCCAGCAGGGCGGAGAGCTCCGCCTCCAGGATGTAGAAATTGGGGCTCCCGTCGGCCTTGGTCCCGGCCTCCAGTTTGGCGGTCAGGTGGACGCGGCGGCTCTGGCTCATGTCGATCTCCACAGCCACGGGCGGAAACTGCTTTTCAAGGTCCCCCTCCGCCGTCACGGTCAGCACCCGGGTCCGGGGCGTCCCGCTGGAGGGATTGGTGGGGAGGGGGGCAATCTCGTCCCCCTCCAGGGGGTGGTAGCCCGTGCCGGTGAACTCCTTGGCGAAGACGCCGTCCAGCTCCTTGTAAAAGGGGAGGAGGGCGCCGCCGTCGGAGGTCCCGTCCGCCTTCAGGGCTGCCAGCCGGCCGCAGGTGAAGCGCCCCGGCTCCTGCTGGACGCTGTAGTAATGGTACTCGGTGGTGACGGTGACGGGGCGGCCCTCCGGGTCCGTCTCCGTCTCCGTCAGAATCTCGGTCCACTGGGTGACGGTGTACCGTCCCCGGTACTCCGCCTGCTCCAGCTCCCCGGCCACCAGCCGGAGGGCGGAGGAGAGGGCCAGGTAGCGCTGTTGTTCCTCGTAGTTGCTTCTGATCTTGCCCGCGTTGGAGACCGCCGCCGTCAGGACGGAGGCCGCCGCCATCATGCAGACCAGGAGAAACAGCAGCGCCAGGAGGATGGACGCCCCGCTCTGGCTGTGCAGTTTTTCCCGCAGGGTCTTCACGGGGCGGCCTCCTCTCTTGCTGTTAATTCGTGCCCCGGGCGCGCCTCCGCCGGGCAGAGGGCTCCTCGTCCGCCCCGGCGGGGGGCGGGGCCTCCGTTCCCTGGGTGTCCGGGAGCTCCGTTTCCGTCTCCGGCGGCTTCACCGTCAGGGCCAGGGTGTGGAGCTGCTCCCCCTCGATCAGCTTCGGACCGCCCTCGGGCTCTCCGCCGCTGGTCAGCGTCAGGGGAATGAGAACCGTGGTCTCGCCGGGGAGGTCCTCATAGACCTCCGCCCGGTAGGCCAGCGTCAGGGAGATGCTCCCCTCCGCCGTTGCCCAGGCCGCCTCCGGCGGATTGAGCATGGGACTGACCACGGGCTTGCGGTTTGTGGTTTGGGCGAAGTGCAGGGCGCCCTCTTCGCCCACCTGGTAGTGATCCGGGAAGGTGATGGTGCACACAATCCGCTTGCTCCCGTCCTTCTCGGTGACGGTTTCAAAGCGGGCGTAGTCCTCCTGTCCCTCCCAGAGCCGGATGAGCTCCACCCGGATGTCTCCGCCGCTGCCGCCGCCGTACTCCGTGACCAGGGGCTGGTCGGGGTCCTCGGGATTTTCGGAGGAGACGGCGTAGACAAAGTTGGCGTTGGCGTCCAGGGACAGGCCGGACGCGTCCTCGGGGACGCTGGTGGTGAACCGGATGGCGGGGGGCCCGTCCTCCGTCGCCTCGGCCCGGAGGGTCTTGGCCTCCAGGAAGCCGGTGCCGCCGCAGATGGGGTCGCCCTTGAGGGTCAGCCTGCCGTTCTCCAGCGCCAGGGGGCGGCCCGCCTTGTCGGCTGTGCGGATCCCGATCTCCACGGTGTCGCTGGGGAAGAGGAAGAGCCGGGAAGGGCGCAGCTCCACGTCGGCGGTGATATGGACGGTGACGGTGAGCCGGTAGGAGACGCCGTCCGGGGCGGTGTAGGTGATGAGAAGGTCGTCCGTGCCGTTGGACAGGGGCGTCAGGTGCAGGAGATAGGTCCTGTCCCGCTCCCCCTCGGGGAGCTGCCCCGGGTCCGCCGGGGCCGGGGGCTTCACGGCGGCCAGGGGCTCCTTCTGGGAGCCCTCCCACGCAAGGGTCCAGACGCCCCCTCCGGCCACGCCGCCGGACAGCACCAGGTGCTCCTGGTGGGGGGCGTTGACAAACAGGTCGGTCTCGATGGGGCTGCCCCCCAGGCAGACGGGCTGGCCCTGTTCGTCCAGGAGGGGCGTCCCGTCCCCGTCCAGGGCCCGGCGCTCGAAGCCCTTGAGGGGCCAGCCGCCGTAGTGGACGCTGTAGATTCCGTCCTTGATGAGGATCGTGGGGAAGGGATAGTCCCGGTCCCGCAGCTGCGGGGCGTCGGCGGGGGGATAGCTGTACTTGCCGGGGACGGGGGTGCCGTCCTCCGTCTCCGGGGTGACGGGCTGGAATTGGGAATCCGTGGGGCCCTTGCCCTCGTTCAGGAGGTCGTAGATGTCCTTGCTCGGGTCCTTCCCCGGGATGCCCTTCTGCATACGCGCCAGCTGCTCGTAGGTCAGGCCGGTGACCCGGTCGTTGAAATAGGTGGGGTCGGTGGTGTAGGTCCAGGGGGTGCCGCCTGCATCCACCAGCCAGCCGAGGAACTTGTAGATCCAAGCGCCGTCGGGCTGGGTCTTCCCATCGTATTGGAACAGCCCGGCGCCCTTGGACAGGCTGAACCCCTTGCGGTAGTATAGCTTATTGGAGTTGACCCGTATGGTGGCGTTGGTCTTTAGATCCCGGAGCTGGGTCGCCCTGCTTGTGGAGCCGGCGCTGGTAAAGGACTGCCCGGCCATGGCATACTCCTTGCCGGGAATGAGGTCGCAGTCGTCCGTCAGGTCGGTTTTGGGCTCCCGGGGCTCCTTGCTGCCGATTCGCTTTTGGCGGAGGTCCTCCATGTAATGCTCCGGGGAGCCGCCGTAGTTGGCCAGGACCTCGCTGGTGAGGAAATAGCAGTTTTGCATATAGCAGATGCCGTGGTTCGCCGGGTCGTTTACCGAGCTGGGGGCCTCCTTGGGGTAGAGCTCTCCCACTCCGCCCACGGCGTACAGGCCCTTTATGTCCGGGTGGGCGTTTTCCCCGGAGAGGGGGGGCAGCGTCACATAGCTGTAGCAGTTTTGGAGCGTGTTATTTGTGTCGTTTTCGGCCTTTTTGCTCGCGACCGAGCCTTTGCCGATGGCTCCTATATAAATTTTTGTGCCCTCCCCCACCTCCAGGGACTTCATGTAGCTGCCGCCCACCAGGCCGCCCACATAGACGCCCAGTTGCTTGCCCGCCTGGAGCCTCACGGTCTGGGGGTTCAGCTCAATGCTTCCCCCGGCGTAGCAGTCCCGCATGGTTCCCTGGCAGGACCCCGCCAGTCCGCCGACGCGCAGATGGTCGTTCAAATCCGCGTTCTGGACGGCCACCTTTGTCACGGCGGAGCAGTTGGAGAAGTTCATGTGGGAGGACCCCACCAGCCCGCCGATGTTGCCTCCGCCCCAGTCGTTGCTGCCCGCCGCGTAGGTATAGACCTCCGCCAGGATGGTGTATCCGGCGATGGAGCAGTTTTTAATGGCGTTGCTCTCCGGGTCGCTGGTGCCCGCCACGCCGGCCAGGCCGCCCATGGTGAACCAGCGGCTCTCCGTCTTGGAGCCCGCCCGGTTGGCTCTGGTGGCGATTTTGCCCTGCCCGTCCGAGGAGTAGAGGACGATGTTTTCCAGGCTCCCGTCGTACACCACGCCGAAGAGCCCCGCGCAGGAGGACTGCTGTCCGGTGACGTAGACGTCCTTGATCATGTAGGTCCCGCCGTCGTAGGTCCCGCCGAACCAGCCCAGGAGGCTTCCGGTGCTGCCGCCGTCCCAGTCGTAGTATTCGGCGATGGGGGTGTAGCCCGTGTCCACCGATTGGCGGTCCGCCTTTCCGAAAACGTCGTAACTCTGCTTCCAGAAGTATTTTCCGGTGCTCTTGCCGGAGGACAGGTAGGGGAAGTGATCGATTGTGTCGATTGAGAGGCCCTTCGCCTCCTTGCCCAGCACGGTGCTGGTGTTCCGGTAGCGGCTGTTCCAGTCGATGAACTGGAGCTGGTCGATGGACCGGACGCCGTAGGGGTTGTTCTCGCTGCCGGGGACGCCGCCGGAGAGGGCGCCGTTCCACTGGACGGAGAAGAGGGGGACCTCCTTCCCGGCGGTCCATTTGCCGCTCTCAGGGAGCTGCACCGCCAGGGCCCCGGCGAACAGGGGATTCAGGGCGAAGGTAACCGTCACGTCCTGGTTGCCGCCCTGCTGGAGGGTCAGGGTGCCGTTGGGGGCCAGGGGGCCGCCGTTGGGGTACAGGCCGCCCCCCTGGCCCGGAATCTGGCCGTAGCTGGGGAAGGAGTGGAACTCGAATTCCGTCCTTCCCGCCTCGTCCAGCTCATAGGCCATCAGCTGGGCCAGGGCGTCGTCCACCGTCCGGTCCAGGCCGCTGCCCGCCTCGTCCTTGCGGGCGTCAAGCTCCAGGAAGGTCTGCTGGCTGAAGGCCGTGCCGTCCCCGTCCCTCCCGCGGGGGGAGTACAGGAGGGGGAAGGGGGTCTTTTCGCCGAGCTTGATGCCCCGGCCCCGCTGGTTGTAGACGCCGTAGCCGAAGCGGGTCACCTCGCCGCCCTCGTCGTGGGCGGTGGAGAGGGTGGAGATTTTGGAGACGGTCTTAGGGGCCCCGGCGGAGGGGCCGGGGTCCACCGCCAGGAGGCTCACGTGGTAGGAGGGCTGCTTCCCGGGGATGCGGAGCTCCTCCCAGTAATACACGCCCATGGTGCCCAGCTCCAGGGGCCGGGGCCAGCCGCCGTAGTGGGCGGCGGCGCCGTCCGCCGTGACGCCGGTGGGGTAGGGGAAGCCCCCGGTCCCCGGCAGCTTCTCCAGGCCGGGCACGGGGGAGCCCTCCGCCGTCAGCTGGATGTAGCTGAGGGGCCGGGCGCCGCCCTGCTCGTCGTAGTTGGCCAGGAATTCCACGCCCCGGAAGGAGAAGTTGCCGTTGTTCAGATAGAAGGTCTCGCCCTGCCGCCCGCCGGGGGCGGCGCAGAAGCCCCAGGCCCGGGCGTTCACGCCGTCGGTGTTCAGGTCCATGGCGGAGTAGGACTGGGAGACGCTGCCGGAGTTCTGGCCCACGAAGTCCCCCAGGTAGACCGGGGCGTTCTCCTGGGCCGCCTCGGCGGCCAGCCGCCCCACGGCGTAGGACCGGCGGACCTCGCCGGCGTTGAAGCCCACCAGGCCCCCGGTATAGGCCCTGCCGTAGTTGGAGGCGCTGACCCGGAGGAGGGCGGACTCGGCGGCGGAGTTTTGAATCGTGCCCTCGTTTTTTCCGCACAGGCCACCGATGTAAATTTCAGAGGTGAAGATCTGGGTGGTGAGGTGGACGCCGTCCACGGCGCAGTTCCGAATGGCGCCGTTGCTGCGGTTGAGGCCCACCAGCGCGCCCAGATAGGTGTGCAGCTCGCTGCTGGGGAAGGTGATGGACCGGGGCTCCCCGGCGAGGGGGGCGTCCGGATCGATGGGCATGTCCGGGTCCGCCGGGCTCAGGCTGTAGACGATGTTTTGCAGCGTGCCGTTGGAGCTGCCGAAGAGGCCCGCGCAGACGCGGCTCTTGTCCCCCTTGGGAAGCTCGAAGGCCAGCCGCCGGATGGGGAGGCTGTTGCCGTTATAGGAGCCCAGGAAGGGGGCGGCCTGGGTGCCGACGGGGGTCTGGAGCTGGAAGCCCCGCCCGCTGGTCTCAGACTCGTATTGGAGGAGGCCCTCCCCCCCGGCGGCGTTCCGGTAGCCGGTGTAGACGCTCCGGTGGCCGTCCAGGGCCAGCCCCTGCTGGAAGGAGAGGCGCTGGTTGTGGTAGTAGTCCGGGAACTGGCTGAGGTGGAAGAAGTGCCGGGGCGTGCGGACGCTGAGGCTGACGGCCCTGGCGGGGCTGGTCAGCACCTCGGTGACGTAGCGGCGGACGGCCTCCCCGGCCTCCTCGGGGGCGTAGGGGGGCTGTCCTTCCGTATAGCGGTCCTTCCACGCCCCCTCCCAGTCCAGGAAGGGACTGCCGTCCTCCGGCGGGACATAGGGCTTCACCGTCTCGGCGAAGTGGGGATTATAGAAGTACTCTCCGGCGGCGAAGTCCCCGCTGCCGGCGTCCAGCTTGACGCTGGTTGCAAAGCGCAGGTACTGGTAGACGTCCGGGCTGGTCTGCTCCCCGATCACCAGGGCGTCCGGCAGGGGGGCCAGCCAGTATTCGTCCCGGACCGTCTCGCCGCCCTCGGTCCGCTCCCAGACGGCCTTCAACAGCTCCGTGCCGCCGGAGACGCCGGGCTTGCAGTAGGTGACCGGGCCCAGCTCTGTTCGGGTCCCGTCCTGGCCGAGATAGGTGTAGGTGACGAGGAGGCGGTCCTCCGTCAGGTCCTTCTGCATCAGGGCCACGGCGTAGCCGTCGGTTTTGACCACCTTGTCGTTTTCCACCCGGCCGATCAGCTCTCTGGCGTTGCCGCCGGAGAAGCCGAAGCTCTCCCGGCCGTAGCGGTCCAGGTACTGCTCGTAGTAAACCAGGCTGGGCTCCTTGAAGTAGGCCCGCCAGTCCCCGTAGTGGGGCAGCCCCTTCAAGCCGGGGAAGCTGTACTTCGTCAGGTTCTGCTTCTCCTGGAGGTTGTAGGGGTAGGTATTCTGAGCGGCGGAGCTGGCCTGGTAGCTCTTGAACTCAAAGGCGGAGCCCAGCTCGCCGAGGAACTCGCCGCCGGACATGTCCTCAAAGGAGCGGCTCCCCTGGGGGAGATTGCCGCCGTCGTCCTTGATGTAGAAGCTGGGGTTCAGAATATAGCAGTCCTCTCCGCCGCCGGGAATCCCGGCGGTGACGGACAGGGCGCGCTGGTCCCGGAGGTGCCAGTTCAGGTAGCTGACGGCGGTGTAGGCGTTCTTCCCCTCCACGGAGCCGGAGGCGGTGAACAGCCCGCCCGCCTGGGCCCCGTCCGCCATGTCCTGGAAGTCGATGAACCCGGCGGCGTAGGCGTTCTTAAAGGAGGTGCCCCCGGCGGCCCGGCCGGTGAGCCCGGCGGCGCGGGAGGTCCCCTTGAGATAGCAGTCCGCGTAAGAGGCGGTGACCGCCGCCGGGTGCTCCCCGTCGCCGATCAGCCCGCCCACGGCGGACCCGCTGACCAGGGAGGCCGCCAGGCTCTTCGTCACGGCGGTGGAGCCGGCGCCTCCGGCGAGGCGCCCCACCAGGCCGCCCGCAGCGGAGCCGTGGATGATCTTGCCATACCGATAGGGGTTGTCCTTCTGGTCGCTGCCCAGCAGGTCCCGGAGGTTGTCCTGCTCCGTCTCCCAGTAGACCCGGCAGTCCGTCAGGCTGCCGCCGCCCAGGACGCTTCCGGCGATTCCCCCGGCGGCCCCGGCGGGGCAGACGACCTTGGAGTTGACGGCGTGGACGTCCCGGAGAGTGTTGTCCTTTCCGGCGGCGCCCACCAGGGCCCCGGCGGCGGAGACGGTTCCGGCAGACACACCGGCGTTCAGCAGCCGGACGCCGGTGAAGGCCATGCCCGTCCCGGTCCCGGCGAAGAGACCCGCGCCGGGGCGGCCCTGGGCGCTGTCCGCCGTGACGCGGAGGTCCGTGATCTGGTTCCTGCGCCCCTCCTGGGCGGCCCAGCCGCCGTCGAAGGAGCGGAGATAGTCGTTTACGATGGGCTTGAAGGCATAGAGGCCGTAAGGCTCCCGGGCCTTCTGGCCGCAGCAGTCGATGTCCGACAGCTGGACGGCGGCGGTCTTGTCCCCGGCGTGGGAGGTCCTGGTATCCAGGTTCTGGAGGTGGCGCAGGTTCTCCAGGCGGGCGGTGTCCCCGCCGCTGTGCTGGGCGAAGAGGCTGTTGCCCGTGTCGGAGCCGGAGGCGGAGGCGGACCGGCGCCCGGGGGCGGACAGCTCGATCTCGGCGGTGACGGTGAAGTCCCCGCCGCAGGCGATGCCCTCGTCCTGGAAGAGCTGCCAAAAATGGCGGTTCTCCACCGTGGTGTCCAGGGCGTCCAGCACCCAGGTATAGGTGACGGAGGAATCGGAAAAACTGCGGGTGGAGTGCTTGCGGGCCACCGGGGCGGCCCCGGGGAGGTCCATCAGGACCGCCGTCCGGCCCTGGTACTCCAGGAGGACGGTCTGCCTGGCGGAGAACATCCAGCTGTTCCCCACGATGGCCAGCGCCGCGTCCGGCAGGGTGAAGGTGACGTCCACCTCCAGCAGGTCCCCGTTGAGGACCTCCACCATGACCTCCGGCGCGGGCAGGGGGGTGTAGGGCTTCCGGGCCGCCTGGCGGCCTCCGTAGTAGCCCAGCATGGGCCTCTCCCGCATCCGGGCCTCCCGGTCCCCGGCGATGAGGAGGGCCTCGGCCTCGCTCTTGGCGATGGGGGCCTCGGCATAGAACACGTCGGTGACGGCCAGGCTGTCCGGGTCGTAGAGTATGTAAAAATCCCCCTCCAGCAGGGCGGGGTCGATGGCCCCGGCGGTCAGCAGCCCCTTGGCGGCGATCTCGTCCTTGGAGAGCCAGGAGGAGCCGCCCGCCCCGCCCTCCGCCGACGCGGAGTCGGCGAGGAGGCCCGTCAGCTGCCCGCCGCCGTTCAGCAGCACGGCCCGGTTCTCCGCGGCCATGTAGATGTCCCGGGCGGCGTTGTCCAGCTCGGTAATTTTCAGGTAGTCCCGGTAGCGGGCCGCCGCCACGGCGGAGACGCCCAGCAGGATCACCAGGATGGCCACCACGCCAGGGCCTCTACCAGGGAGAAGCCCCGGTTTCCTCTATTCTCAAGGGGTTGGGCCATAGCTGCACCTCGATCCTTGCGCCCGGCGGGAAAAATTTTACTGTGTATCCGAATCGGACATGAAAGTTATTCTAACATATCCGAATCGGATATACAATAACTTTTGAGAAATTTAAGAAAAAAATGTACTGGAGGCCCGGAGGGCCCGGAGAGGAGGGCGATGATGGAACTGGATTATCAGGCCGTCGGCGTGCGGATCCGCCGCCTGCGGAAGGAGCGGGGGCTGACCCAGCAGGCGCTGGCGGAGCTGTCCGGCCAGGAGCCGTCCAACATCTCCCACATCGAGCGGGGGGCCACCAAGCTCAGCCTGCCCACCCTGGTCAGCGTGGCCAACGCCCTGGGGGTGACGGCGGACCAGCTTCTCTGCGACAGCTTGCCCGCCACCCGCTCCGTCTTCGAGACGGAGGCGGACCGCCTCCTGGCGGACTGCTCCCACCTGGAGCGGAAGGTCATCACGGAGACCATCCGCACCCTGAAGGAGAACCTGCGGCGGCTGAAGCTCAGCGAGTGACCCGCCCGCGCGGTTGCATTTGCCATATAATGGCTGTTTCCGCCCGGCCTGTATTTCCCTTTTTCTGGAAAGCAAACAAAGGAAAAAACGGCCAAAACCGTGGACTTGCTGGGGGAGTAAGGGTTTCCTCCGAGGCCGCGGAGCGGCTTTCGCCCGCAGACGGCTTGACAAGTTCCGGAAGGGCGTACTATACTTATTGTAGCAGAAAAACGGGCAAGTTGAACGCTTTGCGTAAATTTAGCCTGATTTGCGCGGAATTTGTAGAGAGGGGAGGAAGGCGCTCCATGACGAGAATGGCGCTTTGCGACGACGAGGCCGGGCAGCGGGAGGCCGTGGGAGCCCTGCTGCGGGCGTACGTGGCCGCGAGACCCTCTCTGGCAGTAAAATTGTCTTTTTTTTCCTGCGGGCGGGACCTGCTGGCCGCGGCGGAGGACTGCGGCGGCTTCGACATCTATGTGCTGGACATGGTGATGCCGGACCTGGGCGGCATCGAGCTGGGGGTGCGCCTGCGGGAGCTGGGCTGCGACGGGGCCATCATCTATCTGACGGTCTCCCCGGAGTACGCCGTGGCCTCCTACGCGGCCCGGGCCTTTTACTATCTCATGAAGCCGGCGGAGCCGGACAAGCTCTTTCAGGTGCTGGACCAGGCCCTGGCGGAGCTGGAGAAGAAGAGGGCCGCCTGCGTCGCCGTCCGCACGAGGGACGGGGTGGAGCGGGTACGGCTGGACGAGGTGGTCTACGCCGAGCTGGCGGGCCGGACGGTGCGCTACCACCTGGCGGACGGGAGCAGCCTGGAGAGCGTGACGGTGCGGGGCCCCTTCCAGGCCGCCGCGGCGCCGCTGCTGGCGGACCGGCGGTTTTTCCTCTGCGGGGCCAGCTTTGTGGCGAACCTCTTTTATGTCGCCGCCGTGGAGAAGGGCGCTCTCCGCATGGACGGCGGCGCCCGGGTTCCCCTGGCCCGGGGCCGGGCCGCCCAGGCTAAGCGGCGCTGGAGCGATTATTGGCTGGACGCGCCGGGAGGTGAGGCCCCATGACGGTGCTGCGGGACGTCTCTCAGCTCTGGGCGCTGATCCATGTGCTGGTGGTCTTCCTCCTCCTGTTCGAGTCCCGCCGCCCCTGGCGGGCCACGGTTGTGATCTGCTTTTCCAGCGCGGCGGCGATGACCATCGTGACCTTTGCGGCGGCGGCGCTGGGGCAAAACCCCGTGGGCATCAGCTTCTTCACCTGCTCCCTGCCCAGCATGGCCCTGTTCTTCTGGCTGTCCCAGCATCGGAACGGGCGGTTTTTCTTCCTCTTCTGCCTGTCGGACACCATGTGCATCTGGCTGCTCCAGGTGACGAACCTGCTGGACCGGCTGGCGGGGGGCGGCTACGTGGTGATGTTTGTCAGCCGCCTGGTCCTCTTCCCCCTGGCGGAGTGGTTTATTTGGAAGCGCGTGCGCCCCTCGTACCAGGAGCTCCAGAGGAAGCTGGACCGGGGCTGGTGGCTGTTCTCCCTGATCGGGCTGCTGTACTACATGCTGATTGTGGCGTCGTCCGTGGTTGCGGGCGAGCCCCTGCCGAGCTTGAAGGAGCTGCTCCAGCTGCTGCTGGTGCTGGCGCTGATGCCCCTGACCTATCTCTCCATCCTCCACTCCCTCTGGCGGCAGATGCGCATCTATGAAAATGTCCGCATGATGGAGGCCCAGCAGCAGGATTACGACGCCCTGGTCCAGAAGATGGAGGTGGGGCGCATCTACCGGCACGACATGCGCCACCACCTGGCCGCCCTGGAGGGGATGCTCCGGCAGGGGGACGGCGAGGGGGCGCTGCAATACGTCCATTCCCTGGGCGCCGGGCTGGAGGAGCTGGCGGAGCCGGTCCGCTGCGCCAATCCCGCCGTCAACGCGGTGCTGGCCGTCTATCTGGCCCAGGCCGCCGACGCGGGCTGCACGGTGGAGACGGAGCTCCGGCTCCCGGAGAAGCTGCCCTTTGAGGAGACGGATATCTGCGTCATCCTGGCCAACACCCTGGAGAACGCCATCCACGCCTGTCAGGACCTGCCGGAGGAGGAGCGGCGCATCCGCCTCCGCATGGAGCTGACGGAGAACCGGAGGCTGCTGGCGTCCATGGAAAACCCCAGCCCGCCCGTGGCCTTCGGCTCCGGCGGCCTGCCGGACGTCCCCAAGCGGGAGGGCCATGGCCTGGGCCTCCCGAGCGTGAAGCGGGTGGCGGACAAGTACGGCGGCCTGTTCCGCTGTCAGTGGGAGCAGGGCCGGTTCGTGGTTCGGACGGTGCTGATGCCCCCGGAGGAGCGGAGGGCTTCCAAGGGCCGCCGCCCGGGCGGGGCGGTTCTGCTGGCCCTTCTGGCCCTGCTGGCGGGGGTGTTGCTGCTGAGCAGCCTCCCGGTGCTGGAACGGCTGAGGGCCGGGGCGGCGGACCTGGGGAG
>CAMXNV010000009.1 GCA_947245315.1 uncultured Oscillibacter sp.
AAGGTCATCCAGCGGGCCAACAAGTATATCGACGAGAATACCCCCTGGACCCTGGCCAAGGACATGGAGGCCAACGGGCCCCGCCTGGCCCATGTGCTGTACAACCTGCTGGAGGCCGCCCGGATCTGCGGCATCCTGCTGACCCCCTTCATGCCGGAGTCCATGGGCAAGCTCTTCGGCCAGATCGGCGCGGACGCCTCCGCCCAGACCTGGGAGTCCGCCGCCAAGTGGGGCGGACTGTCCGAGACCGCCGCCGTCGCCAAGGGCGAGAACCTCTTCCCCCGGGTGGACATGGACAAGGCCCTGGAGGAGCTGGAGGCCGCCGTGGAGGCCGCGAAACAGGCCGAGTCCGGCGTGGAGCTGGAGCCCCAGCTGGAGGAGAAGGTGGACTTCGAGACCTTCTGCAAGTCCGACTTCCGGGCCGTCAAGGTCAAGGCCTGTGAGGCGGTGAAGAAGAGCGAAAAGCTCCTCAAGTTCATCCTGGACGACGGCACCGGCGTGGACCGGCAGATTCTCTCCGGCATCCACAAGTGGTACGAGCCCGAGGACCTGGTGGGTAAGACCCTGGTGGCCATCGTGAACCTGCCCCCCCGGAAGATGATGGGCCACGAGAGCAACGGCATGCTGATCTCCGCCGTCCACAAGGAAAAGGGAGAGGAGGCCCTCCACCTCATCATCGTGGACGACGCCATCCCCGCCGGGGCGAAGCTCTGCTGAGCCTTCCCTGAAAACGCGTTCCCCCGCCGGTTAAACCGGCGGGGGAATCAGGCTGTCAAAAAAGGATTTTTGCCAGCCTGAGCAAGTTTTCAGAACCCGTGGAAAGTTCTGAAAACTTATGATTTGAAAACGAGAGGAACCCTTCCTGGGTTCCTCTCGTAGCTCTCTTCCTTCCCGTTGAATAGGTTTTTCCTGCTTTTTGACACTCTGGTTCCCCCGCCGGTTAAACCGGCGGGGGAATTTCTCTGGGCATTAGAGCATAGGCATTCTCTGGTCGTGGTGCTGTTGAAGGGCCTGGGCACAGGCGTCGATCTCCTCCCGGGTGGTCCCCGGGCCGAAGCTCAGGCGGATCACCCCGGCGGCCACCCGCTTGGGCAGCTTCAGGGCCGCCACCACGTGGCTGGGCTTCCCCTGGTGGCAGGCGGACCCGGCGGAGATGCAGATGCCCTGGGCCCCCAGGTCGTTGACGATGTTCTGGCTGGGCCAGCCCGCCAGGGAGAGGGAGAGGACATGGGGGGCCGTTCCCTGGCCCACGGGGACCATGTCGGGGATGGCTAGCAAACGCTCCTGGGCGTAGGCCCGGAGGTCCGCCAGGTGGGCCCGGTCCCGCTCCAGAGAGGCCATCCGCAGCTCCGCCGCCTTGGCGAAGCCCGCCATCTGGGCCGTGGCCTCGGTGCCGGAGCGAAGTCCGTTCTCCTGTCCCCCGCCGGCCAGCAGAGGCCGGGGGCGCTTCACCCGGGGGCCCAGGTACAGCGCCCCGACGCCCTTGGGCCCCCCGATTTTGTGGGCGGAGACCGAGATGAGGTCCGCCCCCAGGTCCCGGGCGGAGAAGGCGGTGAGGCCCTGGACGGCGTCGGTGTGGAGGAGGGTCTTGGGGTTTCGCCGGGGGAGGCCTTGGGCGATGTCCCGGATGGGGTAGACGGTGCCCAGCTCGTTGTTCACCAGCATGACGGACACCGCCGCCGTGTCGGGCCGGACGGCCTCCAGCACCTGCTGGGCGGTGATGAGCCCCCCCTGGTCCGGGGCCAGGTAGGTGACCTCATAGCCCTCCTGTTCCAGCTGTTTGCAGGTCTCCAGCACGGCGCTGTGCTCCACGGCGGTGGTGACGATGTGCTTCCCCAAATGCCGGTTCTGCCAGGCGGCGGCCCGGAGGGCCCAGTTGTCCCCCTCGGTGCCGCAGGAGGTGAAGACCAGGCCCTCCGCCGGGCAGTCCATAGCGGCGGCCACGGAAGCCCGCCAGGCGGCCAGCCGCTTCTTCATCTCCACCCCCATGGGGTACTGGGAGCTGGGGTTGCCGTACTGCTCCGTCAGCACCTCGTACATGGCTTGGGCCACCTCCCGGGGGACGGGGGTGGTGGCGGCGTGGTCCAGGTAGATCATAAGGGGAAAACTCCTTTCGTTGGGACTTGCCCAAAGTGAAAAATCCAAGTATAATAAGCATGCCAAGTCATTATATAGGCAAATTTCAGAAAGTGCAAGGGCCCACACCCACTTTCGGCAGAGTTAGGAGTGAGGAGTTAGGAGTTAGGAGTTAAATGAGACGGAGGATTCTCTCCGGGCAAGAAAACTCCTAACTCCTCACTCCTAACTCCTCACTGGCCACGGAGCGGCCTTGCGTTGTGGAGGAAACCGCGTGAAGATCGCCATTTACACCCTTGGGTGCAAAGTGAACCAGTACGAGACCCAGGCCATGGAGCAGGAGCTCCGGGCCCGGGGCCATGCCGTCGTCCCCTTCGAGGCGGCGGCGGACGCCTACATTGTAAACACCTGCTCCGTCACCGCCGTCAGCGACCAGAAGTCCCGGCAGGTCATCCACCGGATCCGCCGGGAGCGGCCCGGCGCCCTGGTGGCCGTGTGCGGCTGCTGGTCCCAGACCCACGCCGCCGACGCCCGGGCCCTGGGGGCCGACGTGCTGGGGGGCTCCGGGGACCGGATGGGCTTCCTGGGCCTGCTGGAGCGGGCCGCCGCCGGGAAGGGGCCCCTGGAGGCCATCGACCACCCCCTGGAGCGCCGGGTCATGGAGTGGCTCCCCGCCGGGGGGCTGGAGGGCCGGACCCGGGCCCTGCTGAAAATTGAGGACGGGTGCTCCAACTTTTGCTCCTACTGCATCATCCCCTACGCCCGGGGGCCGGTGCGCTCCCTGCCCATGGGGGAGGCGGCGGTCCAGGCCCTGGAGCTGAGGAACCAGGGCTACCAGGAGATCGTGCTGACGGGCATCGAGATCTCCTCCTGGGGCCGGGACCTCCTGGAGGGGCTGAGCCTCATCGACCTCCTGGAGGCCGTCAGCGCCGCCGTCCCCGGCGTCCGGCTCCGGCTGGGGAGCCTGGAGCCCCGGACCGTCACCGAGGAGTTCTGTGTCCGGGCCGCCGCCCTGCCGGACCTGTGCCCCCAGTTCCACCTGTCCCTCCAGAGCGGCTGTGACGCCACCCTGAGGCGGATGCGCCGGAAGTACGACACCGCCCGCTATCTCCAGTCCGTGGAGCTGCTGAACCGGCACTTCCACCGCCCCGCCGTCACCACGGACCTGATTACGGGCTTCCCCGGGGAGACGGAGGAGGAGTTCCGGGAGACCCTGGCCTTTATCCGCAAGTGCGGCTTCGCCCAGATGCACATCTTCCCCTACTCCATCCGCCCGGGCACCCCGGCGGCCAAGCTGGAGCAGGTGCCCAAGGCCCTCCGGGCCCAGCGGGCCAGGGAGGCCGCCCAGGCGGCGGAGGAGATGCGCCGGGCCTACCTGGCGGGCTGTGTGGGGGAGACCTACTCCGTCCTCTTCGAGCAGCCCCGGGAGGACGGGCGCTTCTCCGGCCACGCGCCCAACTACGCCGAGGTGCTGGCGGAGGGTACGGAGCTGCACAACCAACTGCGCCGGGTAAACATCACGGGCGCGGAGGACGGCGCCCTGCTGGGCACGATCTTGGAGGAGGGATGAGATGGGAAGCCACTTTTTTGCCTACGTCTCCCGGATGCGCTTCATCCAGCGCTGGGCGCTGATGCGGAACACGGCCCCGGAGAACGTCCAGGAGCACAGCCACCAGGCCGCCGTCCTGGCCCACGCCCTGGCGGTGATCCGGAATGAGAAATTCGGCGGCAGGATCGACCCCGGGCTGGTGGCCGCGGCGGCCCTGTACCACGACGCCAGCGAGATCCTAACCGGGGACATGCCTACCCCCATCAAGTACGACAACCCGGCCATCCGGACGGCCTATAAGGACGTGGAGGCCGTGGCGGAGCGCAAGCTGCTGGACATGCTGCCCCCGGAGCTCCGGGGGGCCTACGCCCCGGTGCTGACGGAGGTGGACCCGGAGGTGGAGCGGCTGGTGAAGGCGGCGGACAAGCTGTCGGCCCACATCAAATGCGTGGAGGAGCTGAAGGCGGGGAACACCGAGTTCCGGGAGGCCGCCGGGCAGACCCGGAGGGCCCTGGAGGCCTTCGCCCTGCCGGAGGTGGACTATTTCCTGGAGACCTTCCTGGACAGCTTTTCCCTGACGCTGGATGAATTGAAATAACTTGCCGGGGGCGGGAACCTTTTCCCCGCCCCCGCCGTCTAAAGGGACAATACAAGATTTGGAGGGATGACCATGAAACGACTGCTTTCCCTGGCTCTCAGCGCCGCCCTGCTGGCGGCCCTGACCCTGCCCGCCGCCGCGGCGGAGGAGACCCAGGACGCCCGCCTGGCCAAGGTGACCGCCCTGGTGAAGGAGGCCCTGGCCCTGGACACCGAGGCCTACGAGACCTTCCACGGCGGGCTCACCGAGGACCTGGTTCCCCTGTGGAACCTGAGCTGGGAGGGGGAAAACCGCTCCCTCTCCGTCTCCGCCCTGGAAGACGGTACCGTGGTGAGCCTCTATCGCTGGGAGAGCGAGACGGCCCCGGCGGGGTATCGCTGGAGCTTCCCCACCTTCCCCGGAAGCGGCAGTGAGGGCGCCCAGGCCGTGGCCCGGGACTTCCTGGACCGGGTGCTGCGCCCCGGGGAGACCGTGGAGCTGGGGGCCTCCTCCTCGGAGGGGGGCCTCAGCGCCTCCAACTGCCGCTGGTCCGGCACCGTGGACCTGAACGGCCTGCCCTCTCCCCTGCACTACTCCCTCTCCGTGGAGAACGGGCAGGTGGAGCAGTTCAGCCGGGACGTGCCCGAGGCCGCCGTGGTGGGCGGCGTGCCCTCCCCCGAGGCGGGGGTGGACAGTGCCCGGGCCGCCGGGGATCTGGAGGAGACCTTGAAGCTCCGCCTGGAGTACGTGGAGGAGAAGGCGGGCCGGGCCGTCCTGCGCTACGTGCCGGACCGGGAGGCCCATAGCTTCCTGGTGGACGCCAAGACGGGAGAGCTCCTGGACCTGACGGAGCTGGAGGCCCAGATGTCCCGGGACAGCATCGCCGGAGGGGGCGAGATGGAGAACGCCGCCCCCACGGCCAAGGCCATGGACGCCGGCGAGGCGGGCCTGACCAGGGCGGAGCAGGAGGGCGTCCGGCAGATGGAGGGCGTCTTGGCCCCCGAGGCCCTGGACAAGGCCCTCCGGGCGGAGAGCGCCTATGGCCTCCTGGGCTACGCCCTGCTGGGCACCGTCTACGAGAGCCTCACCGGCGAGGCGGGGAACCGGGTCACCTGCGCCCTGCGCTACGGCCGGACGGAGGACGGCGAGCGCCTCACCCGGACCATCACCGTGGACGCCAAGACCGGCGCGGTGGACAGCGTGCGCTCCTCCGCCCCCTGGGACCGGGAGCAGCGGATCACCGAGGAGGAGGCCCTGGAGAAGGCCGAAGCTTTCCTCGAGACCCTCTGCCCGGAGCGGGACCTGACGCTCTACCAGAAGGACAGCGGCGTCTCCCCCCTGCGCACCGGGAAGCGGGCGGAGTGGTCCTTCACCTTCGCCCGGGCGGTGAACGGCCTGCCCTTCCCCGCCAACGCCTATCGGGTGGGCATCGACGCGGCGGACGGGTCCGTGTACTCCCTGTCCTCTACCTGGGACGAGGAGATGGCCTTTGACGACGCCAACGGCCTGGTGTCCATGGAGACCGCCCTCTCCGCCTGGGCGGGGACCTACGAGGCGGAGCTGGCCTATCGGAACGTGCCCCGGAAGCTCAGCAAGGGGGACCCGGCCAAGCTGCTGGAGCAGGGCATGGAGTACGCCTATGGCCTCCGCCTGACCTACGGCCTGGAGCGGGAGGGCTGGTACGCCGGCGTGGATGCCAAGACCGGCAAGCCCGTCCAGGAGGACCTGGGCAGGACCCGGGAGCCCCTGACCTACAAGGACCTGGCGGGGAGCTCCGCCAAGGCGGACGTGGAGGCCCTGGCCCGGTACGGCGTGGGCTATGAGGGGGGCAGCTTCCGCCCCGCCAAGCGGCTGACCCAGTGGGAGCTGGTGTGCCTGGTCTCCAGCCTCCAGGGCTCCGCCCGGAACCCGGACGCCGCGGAGAAGGACCAGCGGGACAGCGCATATTACGACGCCTACCGGCTGGGGCTCCTCCGCCCGGCGGAGCGGGACGACGGCGCCCTCCTCACCCGGGCGGACGTGGTGCGGATGCTCCTGGACGCCGCGGGCTACGGCCCTGCCGCGAGGCTTAGGGGCATCTACACCTGCGATTACTCCGACAAGGGGACCATCCCGGCGGAGGGCCTAGGCTACGCGTCCATCGCCCAGGCCCTGGGGCTGGCCTCCGGGGCCTACGCCGGGGACCGGGCCGCCACCCGAGGGGACGCCGCCTCCATGCTCTGCCGCGTGCTGGAGCGGGAGACGTGAGTTCTTCCTGAAAGAGGACGGAAAGGAAACCGTCTGGTGAACACACGCGTTCACCAAACATAACAAAAGGGACCGCCTCCCGGCGGTCCCTTTTGTTATGCCATGCTCAGAATGTTTGCCAGCGTGTCCAGGGCCTCTCCGGCGTCGCTGCCCTCGGCGGAGAGCTCCACGGGTCCCCCGGAGCGCATCAGGGAGAGGAAGCCCAGGAGGCTCTTCCCGTTGATGCTGTGCTGGCCCCGGGTGATGGAGATCTGGCAGGAAAAGCCGCTGGCCGCCTTGATGAAGGCGGTGGCTGTGCGGTCCAGCTGCTCCTCGGGGATCATGACTTCGGCCGTGCGTTTCATGCGTCCACTCCGTTCCATGAATATAGAGATGAACTATAGTATAGCACGCTTCTCCCCCCATGCCAATTTTTATTAAACAAGTTTTGTGGCACAAGCCACATTTTCGTCGCCTCCGCAAAAAAACGCCGGAGCCGCTCCCCTGAAATTGTTAGAAATTCTTAAGGATTTTGTCAGCCCGTTCGTAAGATCTTCGTGTTACCCTGGAAGCGGCTTCCGGAAGCTGAAAAAACCGGGGCGGAAATCCGGAGGGATCCGGAGGAAACGCCGCCCGGAGAAGAAAAGGAGACGACAACATGCGGCATTGGAAACGAGGGGCGGCCCTGGTCCTGAGCCTGCTTCTGCTGGCGGGCTGCGCCGCCCCGGCGGAGGAAGCGGACAGCCGGTGGGACCCCGCTCTGAAGAACACCCTGGGCCTGACCCCGGAGCAGCGGCTGGAGGACTATGACCACCTGGTGAAGACCCTGAAGGACAGCTATCTCTGCCTGGGAGTCCACGACCGGGAGAACCCGGAGGACCCGGCGGAGGACATCTTCCGGAAGTACCGGGAGATGGTTGCGGAAAACGACAGCGACGACGCCTTCTATTCCGCGGTCTACAGCACCCTCTGGCGGCTGGGGAGCTACGGGCACCTGTGGATCATCGAGCCGGAGGACTATTATGAGATGCTGGACTGGTGCAAGACCCAGGACACCACGGGGCGGGAGCAGTGGAAGGCCGTCACCGAGGCCTCGGAGGAGCAGTACGCCAAGCTGAAAGCCTACCTGGACGGCCTGGGCGAGGAGGACGGCGGTTCTTGGAGCGGCGGCGGGGAGACGGGGGAGAACCTCCACACCCTGCTGCTGCCCGAGGAGGGCGTGGCCTATTTGAAGGTGGACAGTTTTTTGACGGACTATGACCCGGAGTATCAGAAAGAGGCCCAGGCCATTTTGGACTTCTACAACGCCGCCGGGGGCTGCACGGACCTCATCATCGATCTGACGGACAACAGCGGCGGCAGCGAGCGCTACTGGCAGAACCTCCTGGCGGCCCCGCTGGCGGACGCGCCCCTGTCCTGTACGAACTACGCCCTCCTGGCGGACAGCGAGAACAACCGGCCCTATATCGAGAACGTCTTCGACCCCTCGGAGCTCCATCCCATTTCGGAGCTGCCGGACCTGCCCAAGCTGGAGCGCGGGGGCCTGGAGGCCGCCACCCACTTTGTGGAGAGCACGCTGCGGGTGACCCCGGCGGCGGAGCGGGCGGCCTTCCGGGGCCGGGTGTGGCTGCTGGTGGGGCCCATGGTTTACTCCGCCAGCGAGTCCTTCGCCGTCTTCTGCCGGGCCACAGGCTTCGCTACCCTGGTGGGAAGCCAGACCAGCGGGGACGGCATCGGGGCCCTGGACCCCATCCTCATGCGGCTGCCCAACAGCGGCATTTTGATCCAGTTCACCATGATGTACGGCCTGAACCCCGACGGCTCCGGCAGCGAGGAGACGGGGACCGCGCCGGACATTCTCTCCCCCGCCGGGGAGCCCGCCCTGGTGACGGCGCTCCGGGCGGCGGCGGAGGCCCGGGCGGCATGAGGGCCTCCGGGGCGGGAGCTCCTCCCGCCCCGGGCCCGGGGGCCGCTTGAGAATTTAGAGAAAATTTGAAAAAGGGCTTGACTTTGGGAAAACGTTTGGTATAATAACTACTGTTCTTCTGTGAAGAGCAGCACAATTGCATCGGTGGAGCAATCGACAACGATGGAGAAGTCGCCTAGTTGGTCGAGGGCGCATGATTGGAAATCATGTAGGCCCCTAAAGGGTCTCGAGGGTTCGAATCCCTCCTTCTCCGCCAAAGAAACCCTAGAGCCGCAACGGTTCTGGGGTTTTTACTTTGTCTTTTGATTCGAAAATTCATATACATATCTTGGATAATTATGTACGGTATTCACCGTTTTTGCGGTTATTCATCCGTCGTGACGCCAAAATGCTGCCCGGCGCCAAAAAATCGGGGGATAAAAGACGGCGGCAAAATGCGCGAGGCTTTTATGCTTTCCGCTCTGAATATCTGTCATCGTTCATATGGGCTTCCTCCTGTAAGATTAAGTTGTCCCTTTGTTGCCCCTGTTTTCACTTGTAATCCTTTTTCACCCATATATTATTTCTATAGAACCCCGAAAACCGCGACGGATTTGCTCCTGAGCGGTTTCCGGGGTTTGCCCATTTTTCAGAAAGGAAGGAAAGCAAACATGCTGAAACTGCTGCTTAATGCCATTCGCGCAATTCTCGTCACCCTGTTGGATCAGGCGCTCCGTAAGGTCTGCGCGGTGGGGTGAACGCGAACCAGGACAAGGAGCTTCTGAAAACGCTCCTCGGTATCCTGGCCACAACCGCCGCCGCCATCGTCTGCGCGGCCATTGACTGCTTAACGAAGGAGGACCACAAACCATGATGACCGAAACCTTTTTGTGCTCCGTCTGCGGAGAAGCCCACCCCTTGGAGGACCGCCGGGAATTTGACGACCAGGACCTCTGTGCCCGCTGCCTGGAGGAAGAAACCGTCATCTGCCACGAGTGCGGTTCCCGCTACTTCGGCGTAGAGCTGGAGGTCGACGAGGGAGGCGAGAGCAACTCCAGCGCCGAGGCGCTTCTGCAAATCGTCAACGCAGGGGAGGAGCGGGCCTACTGCAAGCACGACGGGTCCCTGGAGGACGGCTTCGAGATCGTCACCCACCCCATGACCCTCGCCTATCACCTGGAGGCCATGCCCTGGGAGGCCCTGCTGCATAGGGCCTCGGAGATGGGCTATTTGTCCCATAAAGCCCTCACCTGCGGCTTTCACATTTATGTGAACCGGGATACCTTCGGCGAGACGGAGGCCCAGCAGGACGCCTGTATCGCCCGGATTCTCTACTTCTTTGAGAAGCACTGGGACGAGCTGCTGAAATTCAGCCGCCGGACGCCCCGTCAGCTGGAGCAATGGGCCTCCCGCTATGGCTACAAGGACCGCCCCATGGAAATCCTGGACCACGCCAAGAAGGGCGGCGGAGGCGGACGCTATTCCTCCGTCAACCTCCAGAACCGAGACACCATTGAGTTCCGCATCTTTCGCGGTACTCTCAAATACAACACCCTGGCCGCCACATTGCAGCTTGTCAACAGGCTCTGCGATGTGGCGGTTTCTCTCTCCGACGAGATGGTAAAGCCCCTGGCCTGGACCACCTTTGTCTCCGGCATCTGGGAACCGGAGCTGATTCAGTACCTGAAAGAGCGGCGGCTCTATGTCAACGAACCCATACAGGGAGAGGAGGACGACTGATGTGCTGCCTGTTCGGAATGATCGACTATCGGGGGCATTTTACGGGCCGTCAAAAAACGCGGCTTCTGTCCATCCTGGCGGCGGAGTGTGAGGCCAGGGGCACGGACGCCGCCGGGGTGGCCTACTGCGTGGGCGGGGGGCTCCGGGTCTACAAGCGCCCGGTCCCCGCCCACGCGCTAGGATTCCGTATCCCGGACGGCGTTTCGGTGGTCCTGGGGCACACCCGCATGACGACCCAGGGGAGCCAGGAGAAGAATTACAATAACCACCCCTTTCTCGGGAACGCGGGAGGACGGCGCTTCGCCCTGGCTCACAACGGCGTGCTGTATAACGACCAGCTGCTTCGCAGGTCGCTGAGGCTGCCGTCCACGAAAATCGAGACGGACAGCTACATCGCCGTCCAGCTACTGGAGCGGCAAAAGGCCCTCGACTTCGCCAGCCTGAAATACATGGCTGAACAGGTCGAGGGCTCTTTTACGTTTACGTTGCTGGACGAGGCGAACCGCTGGTATCTGGTGAAGGGGGATAACCCGCTTTGTCTCTATCACTATCCCAGGCTCGGCGTGTACCTCTACGCTTCGACGGAGGAAATCCTTCGCAAGGCGTTAAGGAATCAGGGCCTTGGCAGGCCCAAGCGGATTCAGGCGGATTGCGGGGATATCCTGGAAATCTCGCCGGACGGGACGATTCACCGAAGCGCCTTTGAGACGGACTTCGGGAACTGGATACCGTCGCTGTATACGTCGACCGCTTGGCGGAACTGTTCGCAGAACGCCCTTGAACGGGAGTATCGGCGGCATCTGGAGGCCCTTGCCGGGTGGTACGGATTCCCTGTGCGTCGGCGATCTGCTTGACCGGGGCTTTACGCTGGACGATGTAGCGGAGTTCCTTTACACGGGGAGATAGGGGACAGTTCATGTGCCGTTTGGGTATACCCCAGCGGCACAGAGAAAAAGCCTCCCAATAGGGCCGGTTTCCGGCTTTCGGCATGTGCCGTTTGGAGAACCGGCTCTATTGGGAAGGCGCTTTTCCTCCATTGGCAAACCGCTCCCTCATTCTGGAATCCAATTCCTCCTGGGTGCAGACACGCCCGGCGGCAATATCTGCCTCGCTTTGCGCCAGCTTGACGCCGATCTCCTCGTGGGTCAGCTCGTCCCAGGTTTTCAGCGCCGGGCGGAAGGGCATTCCGCCTTCTTGAAGGCTCTGCCGCGCAAAAATGCGCACGGCTTCCGCAAACGAGGTTCCCAAACTGCGGTACAGCTCCTCCACCTGGGCTTTCAGTTCTCCGTCAATGCGAATTTGAAGCGTTGCGTCCATCGACATAGAATCGCCTCCTTGTATTACAATAGTACTACTTTTTGCAGAACGTGTCAAGGCAATACACACTTGTGAAGGAGAGTGATCATGAAAATCGGCTATGTCCGCGTCAGCACTCAGGAGCAGAACACCCTGCGGCAGGAGGTCCTGATGCAGTCCCTCGGCGTTGAACAGCTGTACATCGACAAGGCCGCCGGTTATGACGGCTCTTTTTTTGCGGTCATGGCGATCAGGAAGGTCTTCAAAAGCTGCTCCGCGTAGACCCGCTCGGTGTCGGTGCAGCTCTCCAGCAGCAGGGCCAGCGGCTCGCTGAACGCCGCCTCCTGCCTTCCAAAAAGAATATAGTCTGTTTTCAGCCGGAGAATCCGGGAGATTTTGCATAGCGTCGGCACAGACATTCCCTTCACGCCAAGCTCAATGTCCGAGCAGAATTTCGGGGTGACGTCCAACAGCTCCGCGAACTGCTCCCGCGTATAGCCCAAATATTCCCGCTGGGTGCGGATTCTGGAGCCAATTGCCATCCAATCCATCGTATCGTCCCCCAAAAGGTTTTGCCTATAGTCTATCCTCTATGAGTTCTCCCTAAAATAATCTTTCAGGGGTTTAAAATTATAACTATTAGGGTTGATATTATAGAACTTTAAGAGTATACTCTAAAGGGAAGTCGGATTCCGATTGATGTAGTCGAAAAATAAAACGATGCAGGAGGCGTCACCGATGAAGAGAGCGCAAGAGCAGAACTCCGCCCCGAAAGCAGAAGGAAAAAAGAAGCGGCGCGCGCTAAAGGCCGTCGCCGGGGCGGTTGGTACAGCCGCAGCCATATGGGCAATATGGAAACTCCCCGCCCAACAGGCGGAAAAAAGTATGAACGACATAAAAAATTGGGGGTGAAGCCTTATGAACGGAACCATGGATGGAAATGCCTGGACTGGCAGCGTGGAAAATATCTATAGTCAAGTAGCAAATAGCTGGGACAAAGCAAAACAGGAGATGGGGACTGTCAACCTTCTCGTCACAGGAAAAACCGGCTCCGGAAAGAGCACGCTAATCAACGCCGTCTTCCGCAAAGAAATGGCTCGGGCTGGAATTGGAAGACCTGTCACACAGGAAACGAAGCTCTATGAGGACCCCGACCTACCCCTGCGTATCTATGACACAAAAGGTCTGGAATTAGGCAGCAGCACACAAGCGGAGACCATGGCGGGGATTCGAGAGCTGATTCGGGAGAAGTGGAAAACCAGAGACGAAAACCAGTTTATCCACGCGATATGGTACTGCGTCAACTGCGGGACTAACCGGGTGGAGGAGAAGGAACTGGAGTGGATCAACAGCCTTTGCGCCATGGGGGAAGCGGGCGTTCCGGTCATTGTGGTCCTTACGCAGGTCTTCCGAAAAAAAGTTGCAAAAGAGCTGGAAGAAGTCATTGACCGGGAACTGGCGGGCAAGCCGTTTTACGAAGGGTGCTTTCCCCTTCTGGCGGTTGCGGATGAAGAAGACCCGGAAGGGCATCCGGCTTTTGGCCTGAATGCCTTGGTGGAAAAGACGTATCTTGTTATTCCAAGCAGCCGGAAAGCGGCCTTTGTCAATGCCCAGGGGGTAAGTATTGATGCAAAGGCAGAGGCCGCGAGAAAGTATATAAAAGGGTATATCCTCAGTTCTTTTGGGACGGGTTTCGCGCCGCTCCCGCTTTCCGACGCTCCGTTGCTGATTGCAAACGAGATCGCTATGTGTACGCATATGACCGCGATATTTGGCATCGCTCTGGACGAGAAACTGATTGCCAGTATCGTGACGGCGTTGGTCGGCGTTTCCGCAGCTACCATCGGCGGTAAAACAGCCGTCTCCGGCATCATGAAACTGATTCCGGGACCGGGGACCATCCTGGGCGGCATTGTCAGCGGGATGACCGCCGCGACGCTGACCGCCGCCCTTGGACAGGTGTACATTGCGGTCCTGGAGCAGATCGCCAGAGGCCAGCTGAAAAAGGAAGACCTGAATTCCGAGACCTTCAAGGACCAGCTCCGTCAGATGATGAAGGCGGAAATGGACCGTAAAGCAAAACCGAAGACTGCGGAGAAATAATCCGATCTTTTTGTGACGCCCAAATGCTGCCCAAGCCTTTTTGAAGCGCCATAAACAGAAAAATCCCCGGGTGTGAAGAAACAAAGATTTCCTCACGCCCGGGGGTTTCTTTTTGCCGTTTGGGTTTTGCTTGCAAACTACGGCTGAATCGTATATAATAACACCAAGGGGGGATTCCTATGGAACGGACATTTATCCGCCTTCCGTCCTTTGAAAAGGCATGGAAGGCGCTGGGGCTTGGCGAGGACGCCTATGCCGAGCTGGAGGAGCTGCTCCTCCTGGACCCCAAGGCCGGAGCGGTGATCGAGGGCTCCGGCGGCGTGCGGAAGGTCCGGTTTGCCCTTCCCGGACGGGGGAAGAGCGGGAGCGTCCGCGTGATCTACGTGGACATCGTGGTGGACGAAACGATCTATATGCTCTACGCCTATCCGAAATCTGCGAAAGAAAATCTGAGCAAGGCGGAAGTCGCCGAGTTCAAGAAGCTGGTCGAGCTCTTGAAGCGCTGAGTAAGGAGGTTTCTTCATGGAAGAGTTCAATGTTTACGAGGGCATCCTGGAGGGCTTGCAGGAGGCTGTCGCCTACAAGCGGGGGGACCGCTCCCGGTGCCGGGTCTCCGTCCGGGAGATTCCCATCCCCGAATACAAAGCCGCCGACGTGGCCCGGACCCGCAAGGACCTCAACCTGTCCCAGCGGGCGCTCGCCTCGGCCCTGGGTGTCTCCACCCGGACGGTGGAGGCCTGGGAGGCCGGGAAGAACGACCCCTCCGGGCCCGCAAGGCATCTGCTGTACCTCCTGGACGGGGACCACTCCCTGCTGGAGCGCCTGACGGCCCGGTGAAACGAAAACGGCGGAGAAGGAGCATGGCCTCTTTCTCCGCCGCTTTATATAGAACCCTGGGGGGGCGCCGGTTCCGGCGGCTTTTTTTGCGCCCTCGACCGTCCGGATAGCCCGGGCCAAAAAATTTTACTAAAAATTTTCCCGAAATATAAAACCAAACGGTGGGCTCATGGTACTAATTATATGTAGACAAACGAAAGGAGTTCTCCCTATGAAAAAAATTCTCGCCCTCCTCCTGGCCCTGGCGCTGTGCGCGGGGCTCAGCGCCCCGGCCCTGGCCGCCGGGTTCCCGGACGTGCCCCCGGGGCACTACGCCGCCTCGGCCATCGACGCCTGTGTGGCCAAGGGCATCGCCTCCGGCTACGCCGACGGGACCTTCAGGCCCGGCGCACCCGTCACCCGGGCCCAGTTCTGCGTGATGTTCACCCGAGCCGTCTATCCCGAGGAGCTCCAGAGATATAACACTGCCGAAAACCAGGCCGCAGGCTGGTTCGTCCCCGCCGCTGCGGCTCTGTATTACGACGCCCCTTACGGCGGTGTCCTCTCCGAAACCAGCTTTGAGGAGGACTACCGGTCCGCCTCCGCCATGAACCAGCCGATTAACCGGTATGACATGGCACAGATGCTGGCCAATTTTTCGTTCTACAATTTTGTGATTTGGTACGATGATCCGCGAAATGACGCGGCGAAATCCAAAATCAGCGACTGGTCCTCCATTCCGCCCATCTACCAGAACGCTGTAGCCACCTGCTATACCCTGGGCGTCCTCGGGGGGCAGTCGGATGGGACCTTCGGCGGAAGCAAGACCATGAACCGGGGGCAAGCCTGCGCGGTGATTGACCGGATGGCCAACATCCTCAACAAGGGAACCACCGCTCAGCCAGCCAGCCGTCTCAGCCTGTCCAGCCCAGCCAGCCCTTCCAGCCGTCTCAGCCCGCCGTCAACCCCGGCCAGCTTCCCGAGGTTCGCTGCCTTGTCTGCAATTACCTGATGCGGGCGGCGGGAAGCACGCAGATGGATTACAACAGCGGAGCGCCCACTGCCGCATTCAACCAGTGTAGTTTATGCGGCAAGGCGTATATCTGCCATCAGTGCTCTGCTTCCGGGTATGATGCCAACTTTAACATGCACCGCCATCGGGAGGTCTGCGCCTCCGGCGGCACGATGGTTCCCATCGACGATTTCTATTCCCCCTCTTATCGAAACAGCGTTTACTACCAGCGGCTGAAAAACGTGGCCCTCACCGGGGACTACCGCAGGGACCTTTTAGCCGTGGCCGAGTCCCAGATCGGATACGTCGGAGGCCGCAGCGCGGACCGGCTGGACGGCTCCGGCGGGGGCAAACACACAGAATATTACTGGGCCTTGAGCTGGGAAGGGAACAGCGAGGGCGATTGGTGCTCCGAGTTTGCCTCCTGGTGCGCCCGACAGGCGAATATCCCCTTCGATGTGATTCATTGCAGCCCCAGCGCCAATCCCTCCTCCTTCGGGGGAACATCCTATGCCTGGAGCGATAGCGTCTTCGGCGGCGGGAGCTACATGCCCCAGCCCGGGGACCTGATGTTCATCTGCCACACGAATGAGCTGCCCCCTCCGACAAGATCCATGGACCATACCACGATTGTGGAAAGCGTGTCCTGGGACGGGGACAGGGTAACCGTCACGGTCATCGACGGGAACTGCAACAACTCCGTCCGGCGGCACGACCATGTTTACAGCTCCTCCCGGCCCATGGTGGGCTACTTCGTGGCCCCGGACTATCCCTGAATTGAAAAACCCCCTCCCGGAGGGCTCCGGGAGGGGGAGTTCTCAGGTCAAAAGGCTCTCCGACTCAAACATCTCCTCATAGGACAGGATGTAGTAGTCCGCCAGGCGGCGCAGCTCCTCCTGCTCAGGCTCCGAGGGGTCGAAGACCGCCGCCGTGCGGAACCCGGCCTCGTGGGCGGTCCGGAGGGCGTAAAGGGCATCCTCGAAGACCACGGTGTCCTTCTTGTTGGACCGGAGGCGGCGCAGGGCCCGCTCGTAAATCTCCGGGCTCTCCCGCTTGGACTTGCCCACCTCCTGGATGGTGAGGAGGCCCCGGAAGCAGCCCTCGATTCCGGCGGTGCGGAGGGCGGCCTCTGCCAGGGGGCGGTCCGTGGCCGTGGCCACGTACATCCAGACCCCCTCCATTTTCAGCAGGGAGAGGAAGCGCTCCAGCCCGGGCTTGGGCCGGACTTGGGTTCGGTAGAAGTCCCCGATCTGGGACAGCATCTCCTCCGCCAGCTCCTCCGGCGTGCCGGGGAGGCCGCAGAGCTCTTTGCAGCAGGCGGCCCCCGCCAGGAGGTTCAGGGGATTGACCCGGCGGTCCAGGTCCGGGGGCGGCGTCAGGCCGTGGCTCCGCACCAGGGTGGACCCCCGGCTGCGCCACATGGGCATGGAGTCCAGCAGGGTGCCGTCCATGTCGAAGATCGCGCTTTGCAGTCTCATGACGCGCCCCTCAGACCCCGGCGAAGCCGAAGACCACCCCCACCACGGCGGAGAGGCCGATGAACACAATGGGGTGGAGCCCCTTCACCTTGGGAACCCAGTTGGTCAGCACCAGCAGCACTGCCGCCAGGGCCACCCCCCGGAGGTTCAGCACCCCGCCCAGGGGGGCGGCGGCGTCCAGGGTGAGGGCGGCGGTCTTCAAAATCCCGCCCTCCTGGGCCACGAGCTGGATGCTGGTCAGCACCTCCAGCACCACCGCCGCGCAGGCCGCGCCGATAAGGCCGGTGGAGGCGGGGCGGAGCCCGTAAAAGGCGTGGTCCACATAGGGGTTGTTCCGGAAGCTGTGGAGCACCGCCGCCACGATGAGGATCACGATGATGGAGGGGGTCACCTCGCCGATGGTGGCGACGACCGCCCCCGGGATGCCCGCCGCGGTGAAGCCCACATAGGTGGCCATGTTGATGCCGATAGGGCCCGGGGTGGACTCGGACACGGCCAGCATGTTCATCAGGTCCGTGTAGGTGTACCAGCCGGTGGACTCGCCGATGGCCTGGAGGAAGGGGAGGGTGGCCATGCCGCCGCCCACGGCGAAGAGGCCGGTCTTGAAAAACTCCCAGAAGAGCTGTAAATAGATCATGCCTTCCTCACCTCCAGATTCTTCAGCAAAATGCCCGCCAGGGCCGCGCCCACCACGAACCACACGGGGGAGACCTTCAAAAAGATGCCCCCCGCCAGGACGAGGAAGAAGATCACGGCGGTCCGCTTGTCCACCACGGACTTCTTGAGCAGCTTGACCACGGCGTTAAAGATCAGCACGCACACGCAAACCTGGATCCCCGCGAAGGCGTTCTTCACCCAGGCCAGATCCGCGAAGTTGGAGATGAGCCCCGCCAGAATGGAGATGATGACCACGGAGGGGAACACCACCCCCAGGGTGGCCACGATGCCCCCGGCCACGCCGCCGTACTTCTGGCCGATGAAGGTGGCCGTGTTGACGGCGATGATCCCCGGGGTACACTGGCCGATGGCATAGTAATCCGTCAGCTCCTCCTCGGTGGCCCAGCCCTTGTTGTCCACCACCTCCCGCTGGAGGATGGGCAGCATCGCCATGCCGCCCCCGAAGGTCATGACCCCCATTTTTGCGAAGGTCCAAAAGAGAACCCACAGGCTTTTGAATTTGCTTTCTCCTTCCATAAAAACACACCCTTCTATCAGTTAGGAGTTAGGAATTAGGAGTTAGGAGTTAAGAACCAGGAGTTGGAAATTCGGAATGGGAGAGGAAGCGGGAATAACTCCTCACTCCTAACTCCTAACTCCGCCCTTCACTCAGCGTATCCCCACATCCCCCGGACGGAGACCTCACCGGAGCGGACGGTGCGCTCCCGGCCCTGCTCGTCCCGGACGATGAGGTTGAAGTCCCCGTCCACGCCCACCGCCAGGGCGGTCTCCCGGGGACCGGCGAAGGGGAGGAGCTGGACCTGCTTCCCCAGGTTGACGCAGTCCCGGCGATAGGCCGCCAGGTAGTCCGACAGGTCCCCCGCCAGCAGGGCGGCATAGGCCCGGTCCAGCTCCTCCAGCAGGGCCGCCGCCAAGCGGGGCCGGGACACGGGACGGCCCAGGACCTGAGCCAGGGAGGTGGCCACCTCCCGGACCTCCGGGGAGAAGTCCCCGGGCTGCTGGAGGACGTTGATCCCGATGCCCAGGACCAGGGACTGGAGCCGCCCCGTCTCCGCCTCCAGGGAGACCTCGGTGAGGATGCCGCAGAGCTTCTTCCCCTCCAGCACCGGGTCGTTGGGCCATTTCAGCCCCGGGCGGAGGCCGCAGACCCGCTCCACGGCGGCGCACACGGACACCCCCGCCAGGGCCGTCACCGGGGGGAGCCGGTCCGGTGGGAGGGGGGGCCGCAGGAGCAGGGAGAGGTAGATCCCCTGGCCCTTGGGGGACTGGAAGGAGCGCTCCATCCGCCCCCGGCCCGCCGTCTGGCTGTCGGCGGTCACCGCCGTGCCGTCCGGGGCCCCGGCCTGGGCCAGGGCCTTGGCGTAGTTGCTGGTGGAGTCCAGTTCCTCGAAACAGCGGAGCTCCCGGCCCACCACAGCGGTGGGGCCCAGGTAGCTTCGAATCTCGGGCTCCGTCAGGGCGTCCGGCGCGGCGGCCAGACGGTAGCCCAGGCCGCTCCGGGCCTCGATCTCATAGCCCTCCCGCCGCAGGGCGTCCACCGCCTTCCAGACGGCGGCCCGGCTGAGCCCCAAGCGGCGGCTCAGCTCCTGGCCGGAGAGGAATTGGTCCCCGGCCCGCAGCAGCGATAACACGTCTTCCCGGCTGCCCATGGTATCCCTCCTTGTCAAACGGGAATAGTGTAGCACATTTTCCCGGCGCTGTAAATATGGGAAGATGTTAAGGGAGTGGCCGGGGGAGCATTTTGTAACGGAACTGCCATGGTCCCGGGGGGGATGGCCCGGTCTGGGGACCGGGCCCCACATCTCCTTCTATCGATAGAACACCCTGTGGGGCCTGGTCCCCAGACCAGGCCATTTTCCCGGGAGCTGGGCACTCCCGGAGGACGGAAGGGGACAGAGCCCCTTCCCTACAGAAGTTCTAGTGATAGAAGGAGGCCCTAGAGAAATAGCCCACACAGAGGTGCGGGCCCCACACCCCGCGCTCTAAAGCCTCCCTCTTTGGGGGAGGTGGCACGGCGAAGCCGTGACGGAGGGAGTTTCCCTAGGGCTGGGTTTTACGAGGAAAACGGAGAAAACGGGGGAACTCCCTCAGTCACCGCCTCCGGCGGCGACAGCTCCCTCAGGGAGGGAGCCTGGGCCTTGCTTGAAAATGGGCGGAGGCCAAAGACCATTGAGGTATTCGCAAGACAAATATTCGCAGACGGGCCCGCCGCGTTCCAAACAAAATCTAAGCGCACGCGACGCACCCGGAAGATTGACAGCCTCCGGGAGGACGGCTATAATGAAAAAAGTGCGAAAATTGTCGAAAAATAGGGCGGCCCTATTTTTTTCATAGCTCCGCTATGAAAAGAGGACGCTGCCTGAGATAGAGGATGGGAGCTTTATGGGAAAGAGATGGATGGCCGGAGGACTGCTGGCCCTGGCGCTTCTGCTGATAGCGGCGGCGCCGCCCGTGGCGGGGGCCAGGGGAAGGACGGCGGTCATCATAGACGGCCAGGGAACGCAGACCTCCGGGACGAAGAAGCAGGAAGAAACAGCCCCTCCGGAGGACGAAACCGCCTCAGAGGAGGAGCCCGCCCCGGCGGAGGAGGGGGAGCTGCTCATTGAGGAAATCCAGGAGCCCGTGGGGAGCCTGGAGGACCTGCGGGCCGTGGAGGTGTCCGGGGTTCCGGCGGAGGGGCGGGACGCCGCCTGTTACGCCGTCTACTGGGGGCTGCTGCCCTCCGGGGAGAACGGGGACTTCGATCCCCAGGCCCCGGTGAGCCGGGGAGAGGCCGTGGCGGCGCTGTACCGGCTCAGCGGCATCCTGACCCCGGTGGACCGCTGCCGCTACGCCGACGTGCCGGAGGAGCTCCAGGCCGCCGTGGCCTGGGCGGAGGCGGCGGGGGTCAGCGGCGGCGTGTCGGAGGACCGCTTTGATCCCCACTCTCCGGTGACCCGGAGCCAGCTGGCCGTGATGCTCCACCGCTTCGCCGCCTGGCGGGGGGAGGACCTGGAGAGCCGCCTGGCGGTGTCCTGGGACGGGGAGGAGATTCCCGCCTACGCGGAGGAGGCCCTCTGGTGGGCCCTGGAGTGGGGGCTCTTCCAGGGCATGACGGACCATGGGCTCTACCCGGCCCTGCCGGTGTCCCGGCTCCAGACGGCTACGATGCTGGCCCGGCTCCAGCGGGACCGGGACCCCCTGGCGGCGTCCCTGACCCTGCCGGAGGGCGGGGCGGCCAGCCTCTCCCGGCAGAAGCACGAGGCCCTGTCCAAGGCCGTGGAGGCCGCCGCCAAGCGCTACGGCGCGGTGGGCGTCCAAGTGGCCGTGATCGAGGGGGGCGCGGTGACGGATACATACAGCTACGGCTGGGCCGTGAAAAACAGCGCCCCCATGACCGCCCGGCACAAGCTCCGGGTGGCCTCGCTGTCCAAGGTGATGGTGGGCCTCTCCGCCGCCCTGCTCCAGGAGGAGGGGGTGGTGGACTACGACGAGGACATCGGGACCTACTGGGGCAAGAACGCCCGGAATCCCCGGCACCCCAAGACGCCGGTGACCATCCGCACGATCCTGACCCACACGTCCACCCTGCGGAACAGCGAGAGCATCGCCTGGGACTACCAGGGCGTCCGGGCCCAGCTGGGCACCGCCGCCGGGTACGGCGGGGGCACGCCGGGGAGCCTGGCCTCCTGGAGCTACAACAACCACGCCTTCGGCATCCTGGGCCAGACCCTGGAGCTGGCCTCGGGCCAATATCTGGACGACGTGCTGGGCCGGAGGCTGCTGAGGCCCCTGGGGGCGGACGGGGCCTTCGCCGCCGGGACGCTGAAACACCCGGAGCTGATTACGCCGCTGTACCGGGCCTCCGGCGCGGTGGGGCGCAGCGCCGCGTCCATACGGAGCGTGGAGCGCTGGGCGGCCCCCGGGGCCTCGGGACGGCAGTTCGCCGGGGGTTTCACCGCCAGCGCCTATGACTGCGCCAAGCTGGCGGCGGTGCTGGCGGGGGATGGGTGCTTCGAGGGCGTCCGGCTGATGGAGCCGTCCTCCGTGGAGGAGATGGAGCGCCACAGCTGGACGGCCCTGCCCGGGGGGACCTACCAGGCTCACCCCATGCGCTACCGGCCCAAGCTCTACGGCCGGGAGGGGCTGTTTTACCACACCGGCAGCGCCTACGGCGTGTATAATCTCCTCTCCTACGATCCCGTCACCGGGGACGGCGTGGTGGTGCTGACTATGGGCGCCAGCGGGAAACAGGACCGCTACAGCATCTACGCCGTCTGCGGCGAGATCAGCACGGCGGTCTATGAGGCGGTCAAGAGATAGGCAAAAAAGGAGCGCTCCATTCGGGGCAACTCCCGTAAGGAAGTTGCCCCGAGGGAATTCCCGTAAGTGAAAATCATTCGATTAGGACGGCGTAGCTTCGGCTACGCTGTCTTTTCCTTGCGCTTCTGCATGGAATTATAATAGGCCAGATATTCCCGTTCCAGCATTTCCGGCTCCGGCGCTACCCATAAGCCAATGGTGTTGTAGTGAATGTCCACCCTCTGATGCCGCTTGCCGTTCAGCTTGTCAGGCTTGGACACTACAATTTTGTCAATGAACTCATGGACAATCTCAGGCGTCAATTCTGTCAACCGTGTCACTTGTCTGGCTCGCTCAATAAACCGCTGCAAATCAGCGGCCTTATCCGTGGTAGCGTCCAGAGTGGCCTCCATCTCCGGGATGGCCGCTTTCAACTGCTTCTGTTCGGTTTCCAGCGATACCGTCAGCGTGGCAAAGCGTTCCTTGGACAGCAGGCCCTTCGTCATATCCTCGTAGCTTTTCTGGATAAGCTGGTCGATTTCCACAACCCGAACTTTAGCTTTGTCCAATTCCCGGCGTTTGGCGGTCAGCGCCTTTTTCTCTTGCAGGCCAAACCGCTCCATCTGCTCCTGGGCAAACCGCTTTTCATAGACCTGGACGTACCATAACAGCCTTTGCAGACCCTCCAGCACCAATTCTTCAACTACTTTCTCCCGGATGAAGTGGGCGGAACAAACATCGGAATTACTGCGATAGGCGGAACAGAAGAAAAACGCCTGCTCCCGCTTCATTGACTGTGCAAAGCCCTCCTTAGTCTGACTGCTCCTGTTGATGGCAAGGA
>CAMXNV010000010.1 GCA_947245315.1 uncultured Oscillibacter sp.
TAGGCACTTCCTATAGAAGGGCGGACACACAGGTCCGCCCCTACAATAAAATCTGCCAATCGGACGCTCCCGGGAGGACCCCCGGAGAGAGAGGAGGGAGCGCATGAAATCCAAGGGAACCCGGGCCGCCTTCCCGGCGGCGCTGGCGGCCTGCCTGCTGCTGTTCTTGCTGGCCGGCGGCGCGTATTTCAGCCAATACTTGAAGGACCGCATCTTCATGGAGCGGACCACCCAGCTCAATGAACTCACCGCCCAGGTGCGGGTCAACCTGGCCAACGCCCTGGACGCCCATTGGAACTACCTCGCCGCCGCCGTCAACGCCCTGGAGGAGGAGGGGCGCTTTTCCTCGGAGGAGGAGGCCGTCCGCTGCGTGGCCCGGCTGGAGGACCTCCTGGGCATGGAGGGCTACCGCTCCACCCTGCTGCTGCTGGACAGCCGGGGGAACTGCTACGACGCCCAGGGGAAGCACGGCGTCTGGTCCGGCATCGACCGGCTCTCCGGCGGCGGGGAGCGCCGCAGCTTCATCTTCGACGATCCCTTCACCCCCGGCAGCTACTGGGCCTTTGTCCAGCGCCTCCCCGCGCCCCTCCCGGCGGCGGAGGCCCGCTTCACCCACGCCGTGCTGCTCAAGGATGTCTACTCCCTCTCGGAGTACTACGACAGCGCCGCCTACGGGAGCCGGAACGAGACCTACATCCTGAAAAGCGACGGGACCCGGATGCACGACGAGCTCTCTCAGGGGCGCTCCATCCAGGCCTATAACGTCCTCAAGGCCCTGGAGGAGATGGAGGGCCATTCCTATCCCGACCTCCGGGCCGCCCTGGAGGAGGACGGCACCCTCAGCACCAACTTCTACCGGGAGGGCGTGGAGTACTATTACTGCCTCGCCTCCCTGGCGGAGTACGACACGCTGCTGCTGTTCCTGATCCCGGCGGAGCGCGTGGCCCCCAGCACCGTGGAGCTGGTGGGGGCCGTGGTGCGGATGCTGCTGCTTTTGGCGGCGGCGCTGCTGGTCCTGCTGATCCTGGCGGCGGCGGCCGTCACCCGGCAGCAGAGCAGCGCCCGCCTCTTCCGGCAGGAGCAGGAGAACCTCCGCCGCCAGGAGGAGCTGAACCAGCGCCTGGAGGAGTCCAACGCCATGCTGGCCCGCTCCAAGGAGACGGCGGAGCAGGCCTTCCGGATCGCCGAGGAGGCCAACCGGGCCAAGAGCTCCTTCCTCTCCAACATGAGCCACGATATCCGCACCCCCATGAACGCCATCGTGGGCTTCGCCACCCTGCTGAACCGGGACGCGGAGAACCCGGACAAGGTCCGGGAGTACACGAAAAAGATCGCCTCCTCCGGCCAGCACCTCCTGGGCCTCATCAACGACATCCTGGACATCAGCAAAATCGAGGCCGGGAAAACCACCCTGAACCTCTCCCATGAGAGCATCGTGGACCTGATCGAGGGCATCGACGCCATCATCCGGCCCCAGATGAAGGCCAAGGGCCACCACTTTGAGGTCTACAGCCGGGACCTCCGGCACGAGCAGGTCATCATGGATAAGCTCCGGCTGAACCAGATTCTCCTGAACCTCCTGTCCAACGCGGTGAAGTACACCCCCGAGGGGGGCCACGTCTCCCTGACCGTCCAGGAGCTCCCCCAGCACAGCGGCCAGCTGGCCCGCTTCCGCTTCGTGGTCAAGGACGACGGCTACGGCATGAGCCCGGAGTACGTGAAAACCATCTTCCAAGCCTTCACCCGGGAGGAGGACAGCGTCACCAACAAAATCCAGGGCACCGGCCTGGGCATGGCCATCACCAAGAACCTGCTGGACCTGATGGGGGGCAGCATCTTCGTGGAGAGCGAGAAGGGCCTGGGCTCCGTCTTCACGGTGGACCTGGAGCTCCCCGTCAGCGAGCAGGCCGAGGACCAGGACTTCTGGCCCAGGAACGGCATCGCCCGCATCCTGGCGGTGGACGACGAGGAGGTCATCTGCCAGAACATCCAGATCTCCATGGAGGCCACCGGCGTCACCGTGGACTGCGCCCTCAGCGGGGAGGAGGCCCTGGCCCTGGCGGAGGCCGCCGCCCGGGAGGGCCGCCCCTACGGCGTGGTCCTGCTGGACTGGAAGCTGCAGGGGATCGACGGGGTGGAGACCGCCCGCCGCCTCCGCCGGGCCTTCCCGGAGGGGGCGCCCCTCTTGATCCTCACCAGCTACGACTGGCCGGATGTCGAGGAGGCGGCCCGGACCGCGGGCGTCGCCGCCTTCATCTCCAAGCCCTTCTTTCTCACCAGCTTCCGCCAGGCGGTGGCCGGAGCCCTGAACCAGGGGCCGGAGCACCGGGAGGAGGCCCCCGCCGCCGGGGGGAGCGTCCTTGCGGGCAAGCGCATCCTGGTAGCGGAGGACAACGAGATCAACGCGGAGATTCTCACCGAGCTGCTGGACATGTCCGGGGCCGTCTGCGACGTCTGCGAGAACGGCCAATTGGTGACGGAGGCCTTCGCCCGCTCCGCCCCTGGGGAGTACGATCTGATTCTGATGGACGTGCAGATGCCGGTGATGAACGGCTACGACGCCACCCGGGCCATCCGGGCCCTGGACCACCCCCTGGCCAAGGAGATTCCCATCATCGCCATGACGGCCAACGCCTTCTCCGAGGACATCCGGGACGCCTTGGAGGCGGGGATGAGCGCCCACGTGGCCAAGCCCATCGACATGGCCGTGCTGGAGCAGGCCGTCCGGACGGTGCTGAGGGCCCCATAGACGCAAAGCGGCCCCCCGGTTTGAAACCGGGGGGCCGCGTCTGTCGATGCTCTTTAGTCCTCCTCGTCGGTGACGATGAGGCCGTAGCCTCCGCTCTTCCGGCGGTAGACGATGCACAGGCTGTCGTCCTCGCTGCTGCGGAAGACGAAGAAGCTGTGGTCCAGCAGGTTCATCTGGAGGATGGCCTCCTCCGTGCTCATGGGCTTCACGGCGAAGCGCTTGGTGCGCACCACCGCGAACTCCTTCTCCTCCGCCACGTCGAAGTCGCTGGCCGGGGCGGGAGCCGGGAAGCCCTCGCTCCGCAGGCGCTTCGCCAGCCGGGTTTTGTTCTTCAAAATCTGGCGCTCGATATAGCCCACGGCGGCGTCGACCGCGCCGCGCATATCGCCGTCCGGGGCCTCGGTCTGGGCCCGGAGCAGAGCCCCGCCGCTCCGGACGGTGATCTCCACCGAGCAGCGGTGGTCCTTCTCCACGGAGAAGGTCACAAACGCGGTGGTGTCGTCCCTGAAATACTTTTCCAGCTTGGAAATTTTCTTTTCCGTGTAAGCCTTGATAGAGTCATTGAGGGAGACTTTTTTGCAAGCGTAAGTGTACTTCATCGAGATCGCTCCTTTCGTGTGAAAGAGGACGTCGCCGCCCCTTTTGTATAATATATCATATTTGTATTGAAATGGAAAGAGGAATTCGGTGATTTTTTAGGCCCTGCTTGAAAATTGGCGGAATGCCCAACGGCGAAAGATTTTTTCGCCAATCAAGGCAAATTTTCGCAGGCGGGCTGTCGCCCGGCAAGAAAATTTAACGCAGAGTGGCGGAAAAAGATTCGCCGGTTGGGCGTTTCGACAGTTTTCAAACAGGGCCTAGAGATTCACAAAAATTTTCCAAAAGGGCGGATCACCTCTGGCCCCCGGGCCCCTCCCGGCGAAACTAGACAAAATTCGGCAAAATCTCCTATTTACAAAATCCGGAAAGTATGGTACTTTGATATAGGAAGCTTTCCAATATCCCACCCGTTTTTTGGGCCGCACGGCGTCTCGCCGTGTGGCCCCTTTTTATTCCCGGGCTTGTTCCAGGAAAAAAGCCGCCTGTCTCCAGGCGGCTTCTCCGTTACTCTTCACTTTCTTCTCCGGCCCCTCCGGCCGTCCATGCCCCGGTTCAGGTCCGCCATCTTCCCCTCGGAGGACGTCAGAAACTGCTTCAGCTTATCCTCAAAGGCCTGATCCGCCGACGGCGGCAGGGGCGGCTTCCCCCGGGCCGGAGCCGTCTGCCGGGCGGGCGCGGGCCCGGAGGGCCGGGGGCCTCCCGTTCCCCGGGGCGGCCTGGCGGGCCGCCGCTCCTCCCGAGGCAGCGTCCGCTTGATGGAGAGGTTCACCCTCCCGTTCTCCGCCGAGAGGACCAGGACCTTCACGGCTTGACCCGGCTGCAAAAAATCGTGGACGTCCTCCACAAAGGTGTTGGCGATTTCCGAGATATGTACCAGCCCGGAACCGCCTCCCTCCAGCGCCACGAAGGCGCCGAATTTCATAATGCTGGTGACTTTGCCTTCCAGAATGCTCCCAACCTGAGGCTCCATACGGTTCTTTGTTTCTCCTTCCCTTTGTTTCGGATTCAACATGGGGCTAGTTCCCGATCTCGAAGACGTACTCCCCCGGCAGCACCCAGCCCAGCTCCCGCCGGGCGATCTCCTGCATCTTCTCAGGGGTGCAGCCCTCCTCGATGTCCGCGGCCAGGGCGTCGTTCTCCTGGCGCTTGCCCTCCACCAGGGCGGCGACGCGGGCCTTTTCCGCCTCCGCCGCCGCCACCTCCTCCCGGAGGGTGTACACCTTGCAGCCCAGAGCGGCCAGCAGGATCACGATCATGAGCTTGGTCATGAGGCCGACGCGAAGCCGGTGCCGCGCCGCCTTTTTTTGTCTTGCCATATCTGCCGCCCCCTCTCCCGGGCCCGTACCCACTTTTTCTTATTGTAAAGCATTTCCGCCAAAAATAAAAGAGGTTTTTTGCCTTCCGGCGCATTTTTTTGCAAAAATTTCTCGTCCACCGCAAAGGGAGGCTCAGCAAACCCGCCAAAAAGGCCAGCGTATCGGCCCAAAAGGCCCACAGGGGCCGCAGCGGCTGGGAGAACGCGCAGAAAAAGAGCACCGCGCCCCCCACCGCCCCCAGGATCACGAAGCCCCTCAGCTGCCCCGCCGCCCGGCGCAGCAGGAAGAGGAACATGGCCCCGCCCACCGTCAGGCAGTAGCACCCGTCCAGAAGGCCGGTGACCCGGGGGGCCCGGACCCGGAAGGGGCGCAGCAGATCGTACAGCAGCCCGGCGGACAGCCCCAGCAGGATGGACTGCCCGAAGACCAGAAGCTGCTGGTTCACCTGGCTCTCCATCCCCGCCTAGCCGAACAGGCGGCCGAAGAAGCCGCCCCGGCCGGGGCCCTGGTCCTCATAGGTCAGCGAGTCGATCCGCCCGTCCACGTGGAGCTCTCCCCCGTCCAGGGACAGCTTCCCGATGTGCAGGTCCTCCCCCGTGACCACCAGCGTCCCCACGGCGGTGGACATCACGATGCCGGTCTCGTCAAAGCGCTCCACGTCCTCCACGCCGGACACGGTCAGGCTCTCCCGCCCGTCCAGCTCCAAGCGGTGGGCCGCGGCTTGGGGCACAGAGTAATCGTTCATGGTTCGTCCCTCCCTCCCCAAAACCTATGCGCCGCCCTCCCCCGGTATGTCCTTTTCTTTCGAGAAAGAAAAGGACCAAAAGAAAGCCGGCTCGCTTCGGGGGCTTGCAGCTGGAGGTTGGCCGGTGCGGCGGCTACCGGGTGCGGCGGAGGGCCTGGGGCTTTGGGGGGCCTTGTTGTTTGGGGAATTCCCTTTATGGGGGCTGTCCCGCCCCGTCTTTCGGGAGTGCCAGGCTCCCGGGGGAAATGGCCTGACCTGGGGGTCAGGCCCCACAGGGTGTTCTACCAATAGAAGGGGGTGTGGGGCCCGGTCCCCAGACCGGGCCATTCCCCCGAAACCATGGCGGTCGCGGAGGGACGGAAGGGGGCAGAGCCCCTTCCCTACATTTCTTCTATCGGTAGAACACCGTGTAGGGAGCGGGCTTTGCACAGCCCTTAGCGGCTTTGCCGCTTAGGGATGTGGCATCCCCTTTACGGGGGCTGTCCCGCTCCGTTTTTCGGGAGCTCCGGGGTTCCGGGTGGAGGGGTGTAGGGGCGATTATGAATCGCCCGTCCTCTTCAAATGCCGGACCTCCCGGGAAACGGGCGATTGATAATCGCCCCTACGCCTCGGTTCTATGGAAATCCGGAGGTTTCGGGAAACGGGCGGACACATAGGTCCGCCCCTACAGGGTGTCCTACCGATAAAACACCCTGTGGGGCCCGGTCCCCAGACCGGGCCATTCCCCGGAACCATGGCGGTCCCGGGGGGGCGGAAGGGCCAGGCTCCCGGAGAAATGGCCCTCTCTCAGACCTGCCGGTACAAGGCCGCGGCCTCGCTCTGGCGGACGGTCTCCTGCACGGACAGCACCTCCACCGTCACCTCCCTGGCCCCCAATCGAAGGGAGATCTGGTCCCCTACCTTCACCTCGTAGGAGGCCCGGGCGGGGCGGCCGTTCACGGACACCAGCCCGTTGTCACAAGCCTCGTTGGCCATGGTCCGCCGCTTGATGAGGCGGGAGACCTTGAGATATTTGTCCAGGCGCATGGCGCGCCCTCCTTTCGTTGGAAAAGTAAACAGCCGGCAGGCCCTGCCGGCTGTTCAAAACGGAGCGTTCCCCCCGGTCAGCCGCCCACGATGTCCTTCAGGACCTTGCCGGCCTTGAACACGGGCACCTTGGACGCGGGAATCTCGATGGGCTCCTTGGTCTTGGGGTTCCGGCCCACCCGGGCGGCCCGGGGCTTCACCTCGAAGGAGCCGAAGCCCACCAGCTGGACCTTCTCCCCCTCTTTCAGGGCGTCCGTAATGGCGTCAAAGGTTGCCGTGATGACGGTTTCCGCGTCTTTTTTCGAGACCTCCGCCGCCGCGGAAACAACATTGATCAGTTCTGCTTTGTTCATGAATGGTATCCTCCTGAAATCTTTTGTTTGACCCCGCGCCCAGGCAAAGGGCTCCGATCCCCCTCCGCGCCTTGGCGTCTCCGGGCTCCTGGAGAGCGCCGGGGAGGCCGGGCGCGGAAGGGCGTTCCGCCGCCCTGCCTGGCCGCGAGGCCCGGGCCCGGCGGGTGAACCGCCCTCCGGGCCAATATTTCTTAACGCAGTTGCGTGTTAAGACGTCTCCTGTTCCTTGGCGGCCCGCCACAGGGCCACCAGCTCCCCCTCCGTGTAGGCGGTCAGGGGCTTGTCCGCCAGGGTCTCCACCCGGCGGAACCGGCTGTCGAACTTGTCGCAGGCCCGGTGCAGCGCGTCCTCCGGGTCCACCCCGGACATCTGGGCCACCTTGGCGGTGATGAAGAGCAGGTCTCCCAGCTCCTCCCGGACGCCGTGGGGGGCCTCCGCCTCTCCGGCCTCCAGGGCCTCGCGGAGCTCCCGGACCTCCTCCTCCAGCTTCCCCAGGGCGCTGAGGGCGCTGTCCCAGTCAAAGCCCGCCTTGGCAGTCTTGCTGCCGATCTTCTCGGCCCGCCACAGGGCGGGCAGCGTGTGGGGCACGGCCTCGATGGCGTCGGCGGTGGTGGCCTGGGACTTTTCCTTTCGCTTCAGGGCCTCCCAGTTCACCAGCACCTCCGCGCTGTTCTCCACCTGGGTGTTCCCAAACACATGGGGGTGCCGGTACACCAGCTTCTGGGCCACGCCGTCCACCACGTCCTCCATGGTGAACCGGCCCCGCTCCCCCTCGATCTGAGCGTGGAACGCCACCTGCATCAGCACGTCCCCCAACTCCTCGCACATGGCGCCGGGGTCATCCCGGTCCAGGGCGTCCAGGGCCTCGTAGGTCTCTTCCAGGAAATTCCTGCGGATGGAGGCGTGGGTCTGCTCCGCGTCCCAGGGGCAGCCCCCCGGCGCCCGGAGCAGGCGCATAATTTCCAAGAAGTCCTCCCAGTTGTAACGGCGCTTACATTGAAAATCTACCATAGATTCTCCGCCTTTGCAAGAAATTTTGATAAAAAAGTTGAGTACAAGCCGAATTTTTACTGCTTTTCCCTCATTTTTAGCGCAAATGCAACAGTTTGGCCAACCGTTCCCCATGGGGCACGGTTTTCAGGTCCTCCGCCCGCAGGATCCGCAGGGCCACCACCAAAATGGCGTAAACGATTACTCCCGCCAGGATGCCGAAGAGGGTGGCGAGGGCGTTGGACAGGTAGGCGGCCCGGGCGGCGGCCCCCTCGCCGGAGAGCATCCCCAGAAAGACGCCGGGCAGGGCCCGGTTCAGGAAGCCGTGGACCGCCCAGGCCCCCCCTCCCATGAGCAGGGAGGCGATCACCGGCTTGACGAAAATCTCCAGGTAACGGGGCTTCTCCGGGGAGTATTTCCAGACGAAGAACAGGTTCAGCCCCACGATGGTCACGTAGCAGAGGAGGGTGGAAATGGGAGCGCCGTGGATGTTGATCTCCGGGTTCCCCACCAGCAGGTAGTTCATCATCACCTTCACCACGCCCCCGGCGATGACCGTGTAGATGGGAATCCGCTCCTTGCCGTAGGTCTGGAGGATCACGTTGGTCAGGTTCATCAGGCAGATGAAGACACAGGCGACGCCCAGCCAGCGCATGTGCGGCCCGGCGGCCAGGGCGTCCGCCTGGCGCCTGGGGTAGAGCATCAGCAGCGCCGGGCCTCCCAGCATGCTGAGCCCCACTCCCGCGGGGATGGCCAGCACCGCCACGATCCGAAAGGCCGAGGAGACGATGCGCCCCGCCTCCTTGTGGTCCCGGCGGGTCAGGGCCGCCGCGGCGAAGGGGATCAGGCTCATGGTGACGGGGAAGACGAAGGAGGGCGGCAGGTTGATGAGGTTCATGCCGAAGGTGTACTGCCCGAACAGCTTCGCCGCCGAGTCCGCCAGGGCAGGGATGTCGTGCAGGCGGCCCAGGACGATCTTGTTGTCCACCAGGGTGATGATGCTCATGGCGGAGTTGCTCAGGGTGATGGGAATCCCGATGGCCAGAATCTGCCCCATGATCCGCCCCCGGCTGTCCGGGGTGTCCAGGGAGCTCTTCCGCTCCCGGTGGCGCAGCAGGTAGAGGATCAGGTACAGCAGGGACAAGAAGGTCCCGGCGGTGACGCCCAGAATCGCCCCGGCGGCGGCGATGTCCAGCCCCAGCCCCAGCCGGAGGAAGTACCAGGCCAGAGCCAGGCCCAGCACCAGCTTGCACAGGGCCTCCAGAATCTGGGAGACCGCCGTGGGGGTCATGTTCCCCTGGCCCTGGGTGTAGCCCCGCATACAGGCCAGGAGGCACACGCAGAACACGGCGGGAGACAGGGCCCGGATGGGCCAGTAGCCCAGGGGCTCGTTCATGAAGGCCGCCAGCCGCCCCGCGCCAAAGTACATCAGCAGCGTCCCCGCCAGGCCCAGGCCGAAGAAGAGCCAGATGGCCGTGCTGAAAATCCGCCGCTTCTGATTCTCCCGGCCCTGGGTGTGGGCCTGGCTGGTGAGCTTGGAGATGGCCAGGGGCAGCCCGGCGGTGGAGATGGTCAGCAGCACGTTGTAGATGTTGTAGGCCACGGTGAAATAGGTCTGTCCCTCCACGCCCACGATGTTCCCGAAGGGAATCTTGTACACCGCGCCCAGAATTTTGACCACGGCCACCGCCGACGCCAGAATGGCCGCGCCGCCCAGGAAGGACTGTTTTTTCTTAGTCGACATGAGAAGCATACCTCGAATACTCAAAAAAATGCGCGGACACCCTCTGTCCGTGAGGGGCGGGCCCCCATGGTCCACTCTATGGGACCGGGGCCCGCCTTAGACCTGGTTCCCTCCGGCGGCGCTCCCGGCCCCGTTTCCCAAGGGAACACCCCCGAAAAAAGCGCCTACAGCCGCTCCAGGCAGCCCTTCACCAGGGCGGTGAACTTGGGCCCCGCGGCCTCGCCCGCCGCGATGACCTCGTCGCCGGAAAGGGGCTGCTCCAGCACGCCCGCCGCCATGTTGGTACACAGGGTAAAGCCCAGCACATCCATGCCGCAGTGGGCGGCGGTGATGGCCTCGGGCACCGTGGACATGCCCACGGCGTCCGCCCCCAGGAGCCGGGCGGCCCGGACCTCGGCGGGGGTCTCATACTGCGGCCCGGGGAAGAACATGTACACGCCCTCTTTCAAGTCCAAGCCCTGGGCCCCGGCGGCCTCCCGGGCCGCCTGCTGAAGGGCCGGGGTGTACACATGGCTCACATCCGGAAAACGTGGCCCAAACTCCTCCACGTTGGGCCCGCAGAGGGGGCTGACGCCGAAGAGCTTGATGTGGTCAGTAATCAGCATGATGTCCCCGGCCCGCCAGGCGGTGTTCACCGCCCCGGCGGCGTTGGTCACCACCAGGGTCCCCGCCCCCAGGAGGCGCAGCACTCGAACAGGATAGCCCGCGTCGGCGAAGGACCAGCCCTCGTAGGTGTGGAGCCGCCCCTGCATCACCGCCACATCCTGGCCCGCCAGCCTCCCGAAGAGGAACTGGCCCTTGTGGCCGGGGGCGGTGGAGTGCTTCATGTGGGGCACCTGGTCATAGGGCACGGCCACAGGGTTCTCCACCTCATCCGCCAGGGCCCCCAGGCCGGAGCCCAGGATCAGCAGCACCTTGGGCCGGAAGCCGTTCAGCCGCTCCTCCAGGGCCTTGGCGCTCTCCTGATACTGCCTATACGTGTAAAACTCCATCTCGCTCCTCCTTCTCCGCTCAGTCCAGCTTCTCGCCGCAGGCCCTGCAAAAGCGGTCCTGCTCCTGGGCCTCCGCGCCGCAGACGGGGCAGACCCGCTTCGTCCGGCCCAGCTGCTCGTTGAGCACATCCAGCTCCAGCTTGAGGGCGTCAATGGTCCGCATCTTCTCCTCCATAGCGTCGGAGACCTGAGAGTTGCCGGTGTAGGCGGCATAGGCCAGCTCGCCCACTTCCAGCAGCTCTCCGTCCAGCTCTCCCTCCACCTGGGCGGCGTGGACGCGCAGCCGCAGGGCATCCCCCAGCTTCTCCGCGCCCTCACAGGCCAGTCCCAGGGCTCCCAGGGCAAAGGCGCCCGCCGTGTAAGCCCCGTCCTTCAAGGCGTCCAGCAGCTCGTACAATTGACTCTGTTTGCTCATAATTTTCTCCTTTTCCGCGCAAATTCAAGCACTTTTTCAACAGACTACTCAAAATTTCAAGCTCCCGCGGCTCCAGGCCGCGCAGCGCTCTATCCGCAATCTCACATCGCCGCCCCGGTCCCGTCCGTCAGCAGGGCCCGGCAAGCGAAAACTTCTTTGCCATCTTTTCCAATAGAACTGCATAAAACCCGCCAAACTCGCAACTCTACGTCGCCGTCGCTCCAGCCCGGATCACCACCAGAGCCGGCAGCGAGCTAAAGTTCTTTTGCCTACTTTTCTTTCAAGAAAAGTAGGGGCTGCCGCCGATGAATTCGCGGGAGAGGGATTTGGGGGAGATGTAGGACTCGTCCAGGGGCTCGATTTTTTCCAGGCCCCGGAGGATGTCTTCGACAACTTTGTACCGGCCCTGGGGCACTCCCTCCAGGAGCGGCACCACAAAGGGCTTGAGGACGCTGGCGCTGAGGGCCAGGGAGGAGTCGAACATCAGGTCCGCGTTCTCCTTGTAGGGGGAGATGTAAAGCCGCTCCCCCCGGCGCACATTCTCCCACAGTTTCAGCGTAAAGGCCGGATCACTGCCCCGGAACTTGGAGTCCCGCACCATGCGGCGGCAGAGCCGAATCCAGGACTTGTCAAAGACCAGGCTCCCATCCTCGTCCCGGATGTCGCTCCGGGCGGCGATGTAGAGCTTGAAGGCCCTGGGGTTCTTCCCCACGATGATGTCGTTCAGGGCGTGAATCCCCTCGAAGATCACCATCTCGTCCGCCCCCAGCCGCATGGGCCGGGACAGAATGTCCGAACGCATCTGCCGGGCGAACTCGTACTTGGGCACGTAAATCCGCTCCCCCCGGTCCAGCTGGGCGAAGTGGCGGCTCAGCAAATCCACATCCAGACAGAAGGGCGACTCGTAGTCCACCATCCCCTCCCGGGTCCGGGGCGCCGTGTCCGGATCAAAGGTCTTGAAGTAATCGTCCATGGAGACCGTATGGGTGGCGATGCCCATCTCCCGCAGCTTTTCCTCGATTTTCAGGGCCGTGGTGGTCTTCCCGGAGCCGGAGGGCCCGGAGAGCAGAATGATATGGGACTCCTCCCGGTGGTCCGCGATCTTCCGGGCGGCGTTCTCCACCTTCTTGGCAAAGAGCCGGTCGCACTCCCGGGCAAAGGCGGCGGGGTCACTCCGAATGGCCTCGTTGATCTGCTTCAAGCTGTACATAAGCGCGGCTCCTTTCAGTTGCTTCTTACCGGCCCATCTCCTCATAAAAGGCGGCAAAGTCCCTCTGATTCTCCAGGGCCTTGCCGGGGCGCTCCGCGTACTCCTTCGGGTACTTCGGGTTGAACCTCCGCCGAATCAGCCGCCGGGTTGGGTCCACCATCTTGGTGGAGCCCCCCGCGCCCAGAGAGAGGATGGAGCAGAGCTCCGACATGATATAGATGTTGTAGAGACAGGCCCCGCCAGGCCGGGTCCAGCCGGTGTTCTCGAAGCTGCCCGACATGTACTTCTGCCGGTAGAGATAGTAGGGCCCATAGCCCGCCCGCCGCAGGGCGGGCCCGGCGCAGTCCAGCATCTCCGCCACCGCCTCCGGGCCCGGGATGGCCAGGCCCTCCAGCAGGATGCGGCTGCCCTTTTTCAGGGCCAGGGTGTGGACCGTGATGTTGTCCGTCCCAAAGGCCAGACAGCGGTCCAGGGAGCGGCGGAAGCCCTCCGGCGTGTCCTCGGGCAGACCCGCAATCAGGTCCATGTTCACGTGCCGGAAGCCCGCCGCCGCCACCAGCTCCATGGCCCGGTCAATGTCCCCGGGGCTGTGCCGCCGCCCAATGGCCTCCAGCACATGGGCCTCCATGGTCTGGGGATTCACAGACACCCGGTGGACGCCGTGGGCCTTCAAAACCGCCAGCTTCTCCGCCGTGATGGTGTCCGGCCTCCCCGCCTCCACGGTGATCTCCTCGCAAGAATCCAGCGCGGAGCCGAAGGCGGCCTCAAAGGCTGTCAGCACCCGGTCCAGCTGAGGGGCGGTCAGGGTCGTCGGCGTGCCGCCGCCCATGTACAGACAGCGGACGTTCAGGCCCGTCTCCCGGACCATGCGGCCCCCGGCCTCGATCTCCGCCGCCAGGGCGTCCAGATAGGGCTCCACCAGGGCAAAGCTCTTCTCCACCGACTGGCTGACAAAGGAGCAGTAGGCGCAGCGGGTGGGACAGAAGGGAATGCCGATGTAGACGGCGATGTCCCGGGACCCCAGGCCCTTGGCCGCCTCATAGGCCGCCGCGCCGGTCTCCAGGGCCAGGGAGGCCCGCTCCGGCGTCACGAAGTACTCCCCCTCCAGCATGGCCCGGGCACTGTCAAGGGTTTTCCCTTCACTGAGGGCCTGGGTCACCAGCTTGTCGGGCCGCACGCCGGTGAGCATCCCCCAGGGGGGCGTGTTCCCGGTCAGGGCCCGGTAGGCCTGGAAGAAGCAGGACCCAACGGCGTGCCGTCTCTGGCCCTCCCGTTCGTAGTCCGTGCCGGACAGGGCGGCGGCGTGAAAGGCCGCCGCCGCCTCCCCGTGATGCCGGAGGTCCACCGTGACCAGCAGCCGCCCCTCCTCCTCCCGGCAGGAGATCACGGCCCAGCTCTCATCGCCGGGGGCGATGGGCTCATAAACCGGCAGCTCCCCGGGGAACAGGTTCAGCAGGCTCTGCTCTACGGTATAGCGCTCGTCGTGGCCGTGAAACTCCAGCTTCATGGCTTCTCCCCCAGGGCCTGGCGGAGATAGGGATTGTACCTCCGCTCGGCCGCCAGGGTACTGGGCTCCATGTGGCCGGGCAGGACTTGCAGGTCCCCCTCCAGCTCTCCCAAGCGCCGGAGGGAGGCCAGCATCTTCGGAACGCTCCCCCCGGGGAAGTCCGTCCGGCCGCAGGACCCGGCAAAGAGGGTGTCCCCGCAGAACAGCAGGTCCCCGCAGCGAAGGGTGACGCTCCCCTCAGAGTGGCCGGGGGTGTAAAGGACTTCCACCTTCGTGTCTCCCAGGGGGAGTTCGTCCCCCTCACCGTAAAACTTCACCTCGGAGACCTGGGTCCCCAGGGGAAAGAGGTTTGGGTCCACCCCCTGAAAGTCCGCCCGGTGGATGTAGAGGGCGGCCTCCGGATGGGCCTTTTGCAGCGCGGCGGCGGCGCCGGTGTGGTCGTAGTGGCCATGGGTCAGCAGGATATAGCGGAGCTCCGCCCCCTCCAGGGCCCTCTCGACGGCGGGGGCGTCCCCGCCGGGGTCGATCACCGCCGCCTGTTTTTCCGTCTCCAGCACATAGCAGTTGGTCCCCAGGGGGCCCACTTGCAGCATTTTCACGTTCATCTCGGTCTCCTCCTCAGGGAAGCATGTCGGACTGGTCCTCAAAGCTGGTGAGGTCCACCTGGTACTGGTTGTACACCCGGTCGAAATACCGGACAACCTCCTCCACCTGAGGGACGCACCGCTCCCACATCTGGTTGTGCTCCGGCGCGGACCAGCCCACGCCCACCACATATTGCCCCTGGCTGGGCCCTGCCTTGGCTAAGGCGCTCTGGATGTACCAGTACGCCTTCGGGTTCTTCGGGTCCTTCTGCTCCAGGATCAAAAAGCTGTCTGTCTCCTCCAGGTTGAGCGCCCGTAGCTCCGAGGCAATCAAGTCCCAACTGACCTGCCCGCTGGGATAGCCGGACAGGTTCAGCGTCCAGGGCCAGTCCCGGCGGGGCTGAGCGCCCGGCGGCGGGCTCTTTTTAAAAAGCTTCGAAAACAGTCCCATGGAAACGTCCACCCCCTTCGCCCGTCAGGGCTTCTCCGTGTCAAACAAAATGGTCACCGGCCCGTCGTTCAGGGACTCCACTCCCATCTCCGCGCCGAACTCGCCGTGCTCCACTTCAAAGCCCCGCTCTCGGCAACGGGCCATAAACTTCTCATACAGGGGCACCGCCAGATCCGGCTTCGCCGCGCCGGAGAAGCCGGGACGGCGGGAGGAGGTATCGGCAAAGAGAGTGAACTGGGAGATCACCAGCAGGCTTCCCCCCGCCTGTTCCAGGCTGAGGTTCATCTTTCCGTTCTCGTCTTCAAACACCCGGAGGTTGCAAATCTTGTCCGCCAGCTTTACGGCGGTCTCCTCGGTGTCGTTTGGGCCGACGCCCAGGAGGACCAGATAGCCCTTCCCGATCTGTCCCGTGACCGTTCCCTCGATGGTAACCGAGGCGTGCTTCACCCGTGTAACAACCGCCCGCATAATCCATTCTCCCTTTCAAGTCTATCGTTCAAAAGATGTCCAAATCAATGCTTTTCCACAAAATTTTTCCACCCGCACTCCCGCGCCCATCCCGCGCCCATCCCGCGCCCATCCCCCGTCCTTCGTCTCCCGTCCCCCCGCAGGGGAGGGGGAATGCTCAAGGGGGGACGCCAGTCCCCTCTTGAAGGGAGGCGGAAGGAATGGAGCGTGTGGAGTCGTCGCCTATTTCGGGGCCCCCGCGAAAACCCAGCGAAGCGGTTTTCGTGGGGGGAGGAGGAACAAACGAAACGGAATGAAACCTGCCCGTAGGGCGGGATTCATGGAGTGCAGTTTGTTTCGACGAGGCGACGGAACGGAGCGGAATTTCTTCCGCCGTCATCCTGCCGGCCGCGTCACTTGCAGCACTCCCGAAATCTGGTTCAGCTTGTTCATGATGGCCTTCATCTGGGCCCCGTCCCGGACCCGAATCTCCAGGCGGATGACGGCAAAGCCGTCCTCCGTGCTCCGGGAGTTCAGGCCCGAGACAAAGGTGTTGGTGCTGGACAGAGCCGTGGAAATATCCAGAATCAGGTTCATCCGGTCCTTGCACACCACATCGATGGTGGTGGGGTAGCTCTCATTGGTGTCGCTGCCCCAGGTGACCTTCAGCCAGCGGCCCTCCTGGGCCGCCCGGCGCTCCGGCGCGGCGTTGGGGCAGTCCGCCCGGTGGACGGACACGCCGTAGCCCCGGGTGATGAAGCCCACGATCTCGTCCCCCGGCACCGGAGTGCAGCAGCGGGAGAACTTCACCAGGCAGTTGTCCAGGCCCTCCACGATGATGCCCTGCTCGCTCTTGCTCACCGGCCTGGGGGGCACGGGGATGGGGGCCTCCTCGGGCTTGAGGGTCAGCTCCTCCGCCTGGTGCTGCCGGTTTAGCCGCAGCAGCTCCCCCTTCATCCGGCTGACGGCCTTCTGGGCGGTGAAGCCGCCGTAGCCGATGGCGGCGTACATCTCCTCCAGGCTGCCGTAGGTCACCTTTTTCAAAAGCAAAGGCAGGTTCTCCGGGTCCGTCACGTCCCTCATGGAGAGGCCCGCGTGCTTGAGCTCCTGCTCAAAGGAGGAGCGCCCCCCGGCGATGTTCTCCTCCCGCTTCTCCTTCTTGAACCACTGGCGGATCTTGCTCCGGGCCTCGCTGCTCTTGGCGATCTTCATCCAGTCCCGGCTGGGGCCCTTGGCGGCCTTGGAGGTCATGATCTCCACAATGTCCCCGTTTTTCAGGACGTGGTCGAAGGTGACAATCCGGTTGTTCACCTTGGCCCCCACCATGCTGTTTCCCACGGCGGAGTGGATGGCATAGGCAAAGTCGATGGGCGTGGCCCCGGCGGGGAGGTTCTGCACGTCCCCGTTGGGGGTGAAGACGAAGACCTGGTCGGCGAACATGTCCACCTTCAGCGAGTGGATGTACTCCTCCGCGTCGGCCCCCTCCTGGTTCTCCAGCAGGCGGCGGACCCACTCGTACTTCCCCTCGGTGCCCGCCCCCTGGCCGTGCTGCTTGTACTTCCAGTGGGCCGCCACGCCGTACTCGGCGATCTCGTGCATCTTATAGGTGCGAATCTGCACCTCGAAGGGCAGGCCGTCGGGGCCCATCACCGTGGTGTGGAGGGACTGGTAGCCGTTGGGCTTCTCGGTGCCGATATAGTCCTTGAAGCGGCCCGGAATGGGCTTGTAAATGTCGTGGATGACCCCCAGGACGTTGTAGCAGTCCCCCACCGTGTCCACCAGGACGCGGAAGGCGAAGAGATCGAAAATCTCATCCAGGGACTTCTGCTGGCTGAACATCTTCCGGTAGATGGAATAGGGGTGCTTGATGCGGCCGTAGACCATGTGGCGGATGCCCAGCTCGTTGAGCCGGTCGTCCATCTGGGTCTGGGTCCGGAGGAGGAAGGCGTCGTACTCCTCCTTCTTGGCGTCCAGCCGGGTGATGATCTCGTCGTAGCCCACCGGGTCCAGGTACTTGAGGGACAGGTCCTCCAGCTCCCACTTGATGCGCTGCATCCCCAGGCGGTGGGAGATGGGGGCGTAGATCTCCATGGTCTCCAGGGACTTCTGCTTCTGCTTCTCCGGGGACTGGTACTCCATGGTCCGCATGTTGTGGAGCCGGTCGGAGACCTTGATGAGGATCACCCGGATGTCCTTGCTCATGGCGATGAGCATCTTCCGCAGGTTCTCCATCTGCTCGTCTTCCTTGGTGGCGTACTGGATGCGGGTCAGCTTGCTGACCCCCTCCACCAGGTCGGCGATGGTGGGGGAGAACAGCCGGGCCACGTCCTCATGGGTGGCGGGGGTGTCCTCAATGACGTCGTGGAGCAGGGCCGCCTCGATGGACTCCGAGTCCAGCTTCAGCTCCTCCGCCACGATCTGGGCCACGGCCAGGGGGTGGATGATATAGGGCTCCCCGCTCTTGCGCTTCTGCCCCGCGTGGCAGCGGTCCGCGTATTCAAAGGCGGAGCGGATATGGTCAAAGTCGGCGGCGGGATTGTAGCCGCGGACGGTTTTCTCCAACAGCTCGTACTGTTCCTGTACGGTCATGTCAGTTCGCCTCCTTGTCTTGCAGGCGGAGCAGGTAGGGGCAGGCCTCCCAGCCGGCCCCCTCCGGGTCCCCCGTCAGATACATCACCAGCCAGTCCCCCTCCCGGGTCAGGGAGACCAGGCCCCGCTCCTGGAACACCGCCAGGGCCAGGTAGGTCCGGAGGAAGCTCTCGCTCCCCCCCATATATCCGGCGATCCTCCGCAGGAAGGGCAGGCGCTCCTCCCGGACCTTCCCCTGGCGGAGGAAGCCCCTCAGGGCGGCCCAGCACTCCTGGAGCTGGCTGGGGCTGGCCTTCAGGCGGGCCAGCTCCTGGCGGGTCAGGGGCTCCCGGCGCACCAGGCGGCCCACCAGGGCCAGGGCCGCCGCCTCGCTGCGGCTGGGGCTCAGGGAGGGGCGGACGTCCACCAGCTGCAATTGCAGGGTGGTGCTGCCCCGGAAGGTGTTGGCCTGGAGGTAAAAGGCGGCGTCCACCCGGCTGCCCGGCGCGATGCCGCACTCCTCCTCCGTCACGGAGAAGAAGATGGCGTCAAAGCGGCAGACGCCCTTGCTGAGGCGGAGCTTTAAGTGCTTCCCCTGGCCCACGGGCTGCACGGCCTCCGCCGTGGCCCCTAAAAGGGCGAAGACGGGCCGGGGGTTCCCCGCGCCGTAGGGCTCCAGCTGCTCCAGCTGCTCCGCCTGCTCCAGGGTCAGCTCGCCGGGGGCGGCCACCGCCGCGTCCACCTCCAGGGAGCTCACCGGCGGCTCCCCCCCGGTGGCGGAGCGGACGCAGCGGTTCATCCGGGTCCGGAAGTCGGCGATGTTCTTCTCCGGTATGGTAAAGCCGGCGGCCAGCTCGTGCCCGCCGAAGCCGTCCAGCAGGTCCGCGCAGGACTCCAGGGCGGCGAAGAGGTTGAAGCCCCCGTAGGACCGGCAGGAGCCCCGGCCCGTGCCGTCCTTCAAGTGGATCATGAAGCTGGGGCAGGAGTACTTCTCGCTGAGGCGGGAGGCCACGATGCCCACCACCCCCTGGTGCCAGTCCTCGCTGGAGAGAACCAGGGCGCTGCGCTCCTCCTGGCGGAGGGTGCGGATCTGCTCCACCGCGTCGGCGCAGATGTCCTGCTCCACGGCCTGGCGCTGGCGGTTCAGCTCGCAGAGCGCCCGGGCCAGCTCCTCCGCCCGGGCGGGGTCCCCGGTCTCCAGCAGGTCCGCCGCCAGGTCCGCCGCCCCCATGCGCCCGGCGGCGTTGATCCGGGGGGAGAGGACGAAGCCGATCTGGATGGAGGTGACGGGCTTGCCCTCCAGCCCCACCTCCCGCAGCAGGGCGCGGATGCCCAGGAAGTCCGTGTGGGGCAGGGCCTCCAGCCCGCAGGAGACGATGGCCCGGTTCTCCCCCTCCATGCGCATGACGTCGGCCACGGTGCCGATGGCGGCCAGGGTGCAGTACCGGGCAAAGAGGGCGTCCTCCCGGCTCTCGCCCCCCAGGGCCAGCACCAGCTTCAGCGCCACGCCGCAGCCTGCCAGGAACTTGAAGGGATAGGGGCAGTCGGGCCGGTGGGGGTCCACCACGGCCACGGCGCCCGGCAGGGCCTCCTTGCACTCGTGATGGTCCGTCACCACCACGTCCATCCCCAGGGAGGACGCGAAGTCCACCTCCTCGTTCCCGGTGATGCCGCAGTCCACGGTAATCATCAGCGTGGCCCCCTGGTCCCGGAGGCTCTGGATGGCGGGCTTGGAGAGGCCGTAGCCGTCCTCAATCCGCCGGGGGATATAGCGTAGGCACTTGGCCCCGCAGCTCTTCAAATAGTCCAGCAGCAGCACGGTGGAGGTGATGCCGTCCACGTCGTAGTCTCCGAAGACAGCGATGGTCTCCCCGTCTGAAATCGCCCTTTGGATCCGGGCCACGGCCTTGTCCATGTCCCGCATGAGCATGGGGGAGAGCGTCAGCTTCCGGTCCCGGTCCAGGAGCTCCGCCGCCGTCTCCGGGGAGGACACCCCCCGGGCCGCCAGCACCAGGGCCAGCAGGTAGGGATACCCCGCCTCCCGCAGCTGGGAAACCGCCGCCTCCTCGGGGGCGCCGATGTTCCATTTTTTGTATTTCACGAACCGCGCCCCCCTTCCCCGCCCGGCGGCGGGTAAAATGTAACTTGTGTATTATACCAGAAAATCTCCGTCAGGTAAAGGGAAATCTCCTTATTTTCCCCAGGAAAAGGTGAAGAAACGCCCCGCCGCCGGGGCGCTGCCGGAGGGAATTCACAAAATGCCCTTGCAGTTTTCCTCCGTTTGTGGGATAATGGCGGTGTTATGTAAGTATCTGCGCCCGCCGCCTCCGCTCTCCGGGGGCCCTGCGGGCCGCGAAAAAAGGAGTTGGGAACACGTGACCCCTCAAAAGATCGCGCTGCTGACGGATTCCTGCGCGGACCTGTCCCCGGAGCTGGCAGCCGAATATCACATTTACTTGGTCCCCCTGCGGATTCTCTGCGCCGACGGGGAATACGCCGACGGCGTGAACATCCGAAACACCGACATCTACCGCCGCCTCAAGGCCGGGGAGCTGCCCCAGACCTCCCTGCCCTCGGTGGAGAGCGTGGGGGCGGTGCTCCAGGAGATCAAGGACGCGGGTTATGACGGCGTGATCGCCGTCATGCTCTCCAGCGGCCTCTCCGGCACCTACAACCTGGTCCGCCTCATCGCCGAGGAGAGCGGGGACGATTTCCCCATCCGGGTCTTCGACTCCGTCAGCGGCTCCCTGGGCCAGGGGCTGACGGTGCTCCAGCTGGCGGAGGACCTCCGGAGCGGCATGGACTGGGAGACCCTGGTGGAGCGCCGGGCGCCGCAGCTCATCGCGGGCACCTATCCCTTCTTCTCCGTGGACACCCTGGAGTACCTGATGAAGGGCGGGCGCATCGGCAAGGTCACCGCCACGGCGGGGACCCTGCTGCAAATCAAGCCCATCATCACCTTCGCCCCCGACGGACAGCTCCAGTCCGTGGCCAAGGTCCGGGGCCGGAACCAGGTCATCGACAAGCTGGTGTCCATGACGGCGGACCGCTGCGCCGGGCACAAAAAGTACAACCTGGCCGTGGCCAACGGCGGCGCTCCCGCCGAGATGGAGATCGTCCGGCAGAGGCTCACCGCCGCCCTGCCGGACTACGATCACATCTGGGACGGCGAAATCGACGGCACCCTCAGCGTCTACATCGGCGACGGCGTCCTGGGCGCCGCGGTGCAAGTGCTTGACTGACTTTTCTTGAAAGAAAAGTCAGCAAAAGAACTTTAGCTCGCTACGGAGTCTGGTATTTGTCCAAGCCGAAGCGACGACAACGGAGAATGGCTATAAAATACAGCTCCCGGCTTTTTCGAGGTCGGGAGCTGTTTTTAGTTTCTATCTTCTGCGCCCTGCGCCGCCGCCGAAGGAACCTCCGCCGAAACCGCCGGACCGTCCGCCCCGCCCGGCTCCGCCGCCGAAGGAACCTCCGCCGAAACCGCCGGACCGTCCGCCCCGTCCGGCGCCGCCGCCGAAGCTGCCTCCGCCGAAACCGCCGGGCCGTCCGCTCCGTCCGGCTCCGCCGCCGAAACTGCCTCCGCCGAAGCCGCCGGGCCCGCCGCCGAAGCTCCCCGGGCCGCCGAAGGGCCCGCCGCCAAAGCCCCCGGGCCCTCTGGGGGGCCGCTTAGGCGGGGGAGGCGGAGGAGGCCGCCGGGGACGCCGGGGGCGGCCCCAGAAGACGGGGTAGTATATGGGCCGGGGGATGCCGATGACCGTGGGGCCGTAATAGCGCCGCCGGTAGCTCCGGTAGCGCATACCGTCCAGCAGCACCCAGAGCACCAGCAGGACCACCACCAGCGTCACCAGCCCCCAGACCACGGACCCCAGGGCCACCGTCACGCCGGTGGACTGGTAGCCCCCGGAGAGGGACTGGTAGTTTCCCATAGAGGCCGCCGGGGGCGGGGCCTCGGAGACCGTCACGCCGTAGAGGCCCGCCAGGTAGGCCGTCAGGCCGTCGAAGGTGACCCGGACCCCCTCGTCATAGCGCTTGGCGGCAAAATAGGACTCCATGGTGTTGTACAGGATGTCCTCCAGCCGCGTCTGCTGGCCGGAGGAGAAGCCGCCGCCCCAGGTGATATAATAGTCCCCGTCCGGCGCGCCGTTGTACTCGTTCTCCAGGGCCAGGATCAGCAGGACGCCGTTGTTCCGCTCCCGGGAGCCCACTCCCAGGTCCCGGAACATCCGCTCGGCGTAGTCCCCGATCTCCTCGTTCCCGGTGGTCCGCACCACGTCCACGGCGATCTGGGCCCCGGTCTGGGCGAAGAGGGAGGCGTTCATGGCCTCGATATACTCGGCGGTGTCCTGAGAGACGGCCCCGCCCTCGTTGTGGATCAAGTAGAGGAAGTCCCCGGTCAGGGCGGCCTCCGCGCTGGGCTTCCTGGCCTGCCCCAGCAGGAGCCCCGCCAGGATGGCCAGGACCATGACGGCGGCGGCCATGGAGCGCTTTTGCAGAAATTTCATAGGCTTATTCCTCGGTTCTATGGATGTCGGTGGGTGCGTTGTAGGGGCGGACCTGTGTGTCCGCCCTTCTATGGGGAGTACCGGGGTCCCGGGAGAAATGGCCTGACCTGGGGGTCAGGCCCCACAGGGTGGTCTATCGATAGAAG
>CAMXNV010000011.1 GCA_947245315.1 uncultured Oscillibacter sp.
CTCCCTCCGTCACGGCTTCGCCGTGCCACCTCCCTCAAAGAGGGAGGCTTTGGGGAGCAGGATGTGGGGCCCGCACTCCTGTGCGGGCCATTCCCTAGGGTTTTTGCTTTCTCCCGATAGACCACCCCCCCCCCCCAGGCTCCCTCTCCGAGGGAGCTGCCGCCGCCTCTGGCGGCGGCTGAGGGAGTTCCCCCGCAGGGCCGCCCTCCCATCCTCCCGCCTCCCCCAGAAAACTGTCACAGTTTTGTTACACCTTTTTGCCGGAATATCTGGTATACTGAGCTTACCGAATTTTCGACAGAAAGGACGCCCACGAAATGCGCCGTCTTCTTTGCCTTTTGTTGTTGCTCTTTCTCCTCTCCGCCTGCGCCGCGCCCGGCGCCCCCGCCGAGGAGGTCCCCCCGGAAGCGCCTCCCGAGGAGGCCCCGCTGCCGGAGGAGCCGCCTCCGCCCCCGGAGCCGGAGCCCTATGAGATCGGGGACCCCACCGAGGAGCGGGAGGGCTACGTCCCCTGGACCGGCGTGGTGGAGCACCTCTTTTTCCACCCCGTCATCGCCTACCCGGAGCTGGCCTTCGACGGGGACAGCCAGGCCAACGGGCTGGACGACTTCATGGTCACCGTAGGCGAGTACAACAAAATCCTGGAGAGCGTCTACGAGAAGGGCTATGTCCTGGTGGACATCAACAGCGTCTGGAGCCAGGAGGAGGGGGAGGAGGGCCCCAAGATGGTCCGGAACACCCTCTATCTTCCCGAGGGGAAGAAGCCCCTGGTCCTCAGCTACGACGACACGAACTATTACCCCTACATGCTGGAAAACGGCTTTGCCCACAAGCTGGTCATCGGCGAGGACCTGAAAATCGCCTCCTGGGGCAAGGACCCCCAGGGGAACGAGGTGGTCAGCCGGGACCTGGACGCCATCCCCATTCTGGACAAATTCGTGGAGGAGCACCCGGACTTCTCCCCCTTCGGGGCCAAGGGCTGCCTGAGCCTGACGGGCTACGAGGGCATCCTGGGCTACCGGACCCAGACGGACACCCAGGAGTGGGACGACGCCAAGGAGGCCAACCGCCAGAAGGAGCGGGAGGCCGTGAAGCCCATTGTGGAGGAGCTCCGCCGGACGGGCTGGACCTTCGGCAGCCACACCTGGGGGCACATCCGCCTGGGGGACGGGAACATGACCCGCATTGAGGCCGACACCCAGCGCTGGCTGGACGAGGTGGGCAGCCTGGTGGGGGAGACCACGATCCTCTTCTACCCCCACGGCGAGCGCCCCGACGGCAACGACTGGACCCAGACGGGCCCGGCCTTCCAGTACCTACATAGCCAGGGCTTCCGGGTCTTTTGCTCCGTGGGCACGGAGAGCTTCAGCTTCATCAAAAAGGACATCTGCGCCGTGATCTGCGACCGCCTCCACCCCGACGGCACGACCCTCCGCCGCTCCCGGGAGCGCTACCTGCAATTCTACGACGCCAAGGACATCATCGACCTGGAGGTCCGCCCGGAGAGGGAAATCTCCTGGGCGGAATAAGAAAGTAAGAAAGGAGCGTTTGCCATGACAAGAGAAGAACTGAAAGCCGCCGCCGTGGCCATGCTGGACCGGGCCTATATACCCTACTCCCACTTCCCCGTGGGGGCGGCCCTGGAGTGCTCCGACGGCACGGTCTTCACGGGCTGCAACATCGAGAACGCCGCCTACTCCCCCACTCTCTGCGCCGAGCGGGTGGCCGTGGCCAAGGCCGTCAGCGAGGGGCACCGGGACTTCGCCCGCATCGTGGTAGCCGGGCGGTGCGAGGACTTCTGCGTCCCCTGCGCCGTCTGCCGCCAAGTGCTCTACGAGTTCGCCCCGGACATGGAGGTCATCAGCCTCAACGGCAAGGGGGAGGAGCTGGCCCTGACCCTCCGGGAGCTGCTGCCCCACGGCTTCGGGCCGGATTACCTGCTGAAAGAGGAATAAAGAAACGCCCCGCCGTCAAGGCGGAGCGTTTGGCGGGAGTGTCTGAATGCGCATTTTGTAGGGGCGGACCTGCGTGTCCGCCCTTCTCCCGGAACCTGGGCACTTTTTATGGAAGGGCGAACACATACATGGGTCCGCCCTTCTCCCGGAACCTGGGCGCTCCCTATAGAAGGGCGGACACATAGGTCCGCCCCTACAGGGCGAAATCTCCGAATAGGACTCTGCGCTTGCTTACAGGCGGGGCCTATCTCCTCCGGTTCGCCCGGCTGATTCTGGAGAGCACGATGCCGGCGGCCACGCAGATCAGCCCCACGATGAGCAGCGGGCTGTCCGCGTGCCGGACCAGCAGGAAGATTCCCAGGAGAAGAAAGACCAGCCCAACAATCCCAACCGCGTACATAGGCCGTAACCTCCCATTCGCGTCCCTGCCGGTCAGGCAGGGCTTTTTCCTTGTCAGAACTCGAAAACCTGCCCGGCCCGTTCCACAGGAACCGTGCGGCCTGTAAAGGCGGGATACTTTTCCAGAAATTTCCTGGTAAACTGGAAGTCCCCCCACTGGTGCATGGGCAGGAAGCGCCGGATGTTCGCCGTTTCGAGGAAATACGCCGGGCCCCGGAAGCCGTCCTCCCCCAGCCGGGGGTCCAGGGGCAGCATGGCCAGGCCGATGTCCCGGCCCCGGAGGGGCTCCACGTACTTTTTAAAGTTTGCTTCCATATTATGGTTCCAGGACCGGTCCTCGCCCTCCCAGTGCCACCAGTTCAGGTCTCCGGCGTGGAAGAGGGTCTCGCCGTCCGGCAGGGTCACCAGGAAGGCGACGCCCTCGTCGGTGGAGGGCAAGGTCTCAATTTCCGCCTGGGGCAGGGAGAGGGTCTGGCCGCCCCGGCGCACCCGGGCCTTTCCCGCCGTCACCGGGGAGACGCCCCAGCGCTGGCGGCGGCGGAGGTCCAGGGAGATGCCCTTGCCCAGGAGGAAATAGACGTCATGGTCCCCGTCGTCCAGGACCTCGTCCTTCCATTTGTCCAGGGCAAAAATCTCCGGCTTGAAGTGGTCCTCGTGCCGGTGGCTGGCGAAGACGTACAGGGGGACCCCCGGACGCAGCGCCGGGAGCTCCCCCTTCCACCAGTCGAACAGCAGCGTGACGGAGTCCGCCTCCACCAGGAAGCCGCTGTGATCCAGAAAGGTGACCCGCATTATTTCAGCTTCACCGCCGTGCCGTAGGCCACCACCTCGGCGGCGCCCTGCATCACGGAAGACGAGCCGTATCGGATGTTGACCACCGCGTCGGCTCCCAGGGCGTTGGCCTCGTCCACCATGCGTTTGGTGGCGATCTGCCGGGCCTCGTTCAGCATCTCGGTGTAGCCCACGATCTCGCCTCCCACCAGGGTTTTCATCCCGGCCATAAAGTCCTTGCCGAAGTTCTTGGACTGAACCACGGTACCCTTCACGATTCCCAGGGCCTCAATCTCTCTCCCGGGGACATGGTCAATATTCAGCAGCAGCATCGGATTCTCCTCCTTCAATTTCATGAAAACGTTCTTTTAACACAACCAGGGCGGGGACGATCAGCCCTCCGCACGAGCCCGCCAGGGCGGCGAAGAGCCAGACGAGCCACCCGGGCAGGTCCGGAATAAAGCACAGAGCGGCAAACAGGGCGGCGCAGGCCAGCTGGAACAGGGAGAAGAGGGCGACGCTCAGCGCGGCCTGCCGCCGGCGGCGCCGGGCATTCAGGGGAGACGGCATAGGGGATTCCTCCTTTTTTGAACGGTTCCAGCTTTTGGCCTCTGCCGGAAAAGCGGGAAAGACTTGCGGTGGGAGCCTGTTTATGATATAATGCCCAGGAAGTGGTCAACAGATGCCTGCTCCCGAGCGGGCGAATTTTAACAATACAGGTGGTGCGGTATGGGTATTTTTTCTTCTTTCTTGTCCCGCGATCAGGACTATTTGCCGGAAGAGACGGCGGCGGTCCAGCCCGTCATCGAGGACCGGCCCTCGGACTTTCCGGAAATCTGCAACGAAATGCCCATCGAGGTGGTGGAGAAGACCGGGCGGGTGCTGAACACCGGCCTGATTACCTCCCACCAGGGGATGGAGATCTCGGTGGGCCGCCTCCCCGGGGGGCTGTCCTTTAAAATCTGCCCGCCGGACAGCACGGTGTATGTCCGGGGCTGTGACAACAAGATGACGCAGTTCTACCTCCGGGCCACCGTGGAGGAGTCCTCCCGGACCCAGATGAAGCTGCGGGACCTGGAGCCGGAGGTCCACGACAATCACCGGGACACCTTCCGCCTGTCGGTGAACGCCCCCATCTCCATTTACTACATGAGCGACGAGCGCCAGGAGCGGCCCGAGGCCTGCACCCTGGTGGACATCAGCACGGGGGGCTGCTGCCTCCAGTCGGAGTACCTCCACGGAGAGGGGGAAGTGCTGCGCCTCAAGGTCAAGCTGGAGGACTACGTGGCCATGGATTTCGTGGGCGAGGTCATCCGGGTGGTGGAGTGCGGCCCCAAGGAGTTCCGGTACGGCATCCTGTTTGCCCAGCTGAAAAAGGAGGAGATCAACGCGCTGACGAAGATTCTCTTCAACATGCAGCTGGGGAACCGGCGGGAGCACAGCCGCACCGAGGAGGGGCACTGGTAATAGAGGGATTCCCGGGCGGGGCGCGAAAGCGTCCCGCCTTTTTGGGGCTCAATACCGGCTGGCTTCCTCCTCCTCGCCGCCGTCGATCTCGTCCAGCCGCTGGAGCAGGGCCTTGATGACGCCCACGATCACCGCGCCGCCCAGGAGGGCGTAGGCCAGCAAGAGGACCGTCAGGAGAAAGTCCGCCCGGGCGATGCCCCCCAGGGCCGCCAGGAGCAGCATCATCAGAGGGATCATATACAGCACCACCGCCACGGTGATGACAATGGGGGCGATTTTCTTCTTAGTAGTTTTTCGCATCGTCGATCTCTCCTTTCCCGATCTCCCGAATTCGCTGGACCAGAGCCAGCACCACGCCGCCGATGATGACCAGGGGGAACAGGGCGATGACCGCCAGCATAAAGGCGGGGGGCGCGTCGGCGGCGCTCAGGGCGATGAGCCAGAGAATCAGGCCCACCAAGGCACCCATCAGCAGGACCATCAGCGTGGTGATGACCACCGGGGCCACGTAGCGGATCCGGACGTCCTTTTTCTGCTTGTTCTGGAAGGTGGCCCCGCTCTGTTCCATGGCCTCCATCTCCTTTAAGATGCCCCCGGCGTCCAGATCGCCCAGGCGCTCCTGGCGGTCCGTGAGGCGGTCGCAGAGGCGGATGGACTGCTCCAGGTTGTCCCGGTCCCGCTCCAGGGAGACCAGGTGGCGGCGCATGCCGTCGCCCACGGTGTGGGCCCCGCTCTGCATGCGGCGAATCTCCTCCAGGGGGACGCCCAGCTTTCGCATGAGCTTGATCTGGAGGAGGGTGTTGACCTCGGCTTCGCCGTAGTCCCGGTAGCCGTTCTCCAGGTTTCGCCGGGGGGCCAGGAGGCCCTCGGATTCGTAGAAGCGGATGTTCTTACGGGTGATGCCCACCAGGGCTTCTACTTCGTTGATTTTCATAACCCTCACCTCGGTTTCCGCTTCTATGATACACCTTCCAGCAGGGGGAAGGTCAAGAGGAATTTTAAAAATTTCCCCCAAAAGGGGGGATGGTGCTCGCCCCTGCGGGCGGGAGGCTTGGCAGTCAGCGATGGCTGGTGCAATGCACCCCCCATTCTCTCTTTTTCTTCCAGGAAGAAAAAAAGAGAATGCGCCGTGCACGGTGGAAGAGAGAAAAAGAAGTAGGGACGCGAAGGACGGGGGCGCGCCTGAATGATCGGCGGAGCCGGAATGACTTCCCACGCGAGTTTAGATTGAGCGGGGGTTTGTCCGATATCGAATCGACCAGCTACTCTTTTCGCTGGCGCTACCCTGGAGAGGGAAGCGGTTTAGTGGGAGCCCTCTCAGTCTGGCCTTTGGCCAGACAGCTCCCCCTTTTGGGGAGCCAAGTAGGGAGTGCGGGTAGCCCTAGCTGTTTCCGAAGAGGGTAGTCCGTTCCTCCGGCAAGCCTACTTGCCTCTCCCTTTGGGAGAGGTGGCACGGCGAAGCCGTGACGGAGAGGGCTCCTCCCGGAACTTCTCATTTATCGATAGACCACCCTGTAGGGAAGGGGCTCCGTCCCCTTCCGTTTCTCCGGAAGTGCCTAGCTTTCGGAAGACGGGGCGGGACAGAGCCCGCCCCCTACAGGGTGGTCTATCGGTAGCCCACCCCGTAGGGGCCGCCGCCCTCGGCGGCCCATCCTCCCGGAACGCTGATACTTCGGTAGGCACAACCCCAAGGCTCCCTCTCTGAGGGAGCTGTCGCCGCCAAAGGCGGTGACTGAGGGAGTTCCCCCGCAGGGAGTTCCCCCGTTTCCCCCGTAAGAGACAATCCCGTGGTTAACTCCCTCCGTCACGGCTCCGCCGTGCCACCTCCCTCAAAGAGGGAGGCTTTATGGGCCCGCACACTTGTGCGGGCCACTCCCTAGACAGTCTCTTTCCACTAACAAGGTTTTATGCCAAAAAGGGGCTGAGCCCCTAACGGGGCTCAAATCGCGCTCTGCGGCCGCTCCTCCCGTTGGACGGGAAGCTCCGGGTAGGCGGCGGCAATGGCGTCCAGCACTTGGTTGGCCACCGCCTGCTTCTCAAAGGTGAAGTCCTGGTAAAATTCCCCGCCGTCGTAGTACAGCCGGAGCCGGGTCACCGGCAGGGCCTTGCCGCAGCACCCCGTCAGGGACAGGCTGGTGTTCCGGGTGAGGGCCTTGGACAGGGCCTGATAGGCCAGGTACTTCGTGCCGGGGAAGGCGGGGAAGTAGATGGCCCGGCTGCTGAAACGGAACTGCTCCGCCCGGCGGGCGGTCTTGTAATCCCCGGCGGGGTCCTCCAGAGGGCAGGACTGCGCCAGGGGCTTGGGCGTGAACATGGCCATAATCAGAACCTCCTGGGTGTTGATTTCCCCTATAGTATAAGGGACTTTTTTCAAAAGCTCCATGGTAAAAGCCACAAAGAGAGCAAATATTGTGGAAATGCCACTTGCCTGGAGGGGGAAAGGACGCTATACTAGAGCAGGAATCCGCAAGGGCCGCCCCCGGCGGCTTCTTCTTAACAAGTTCATCTCTTCTTTTTATAACCGGAGGTTCTTCATGTATCGGATCAAAACATTCAACAAAATTGCCCCCCAGGGGCTGGCCCGGCTGGACGCGGCCCACTATCAGGTGGGGGAGGACGTGACGGAGGAGGAGGGCATCCTGGTCCGCTCCGCCAACCTGCTGGACTACGAGTTCCCGGACAGCCTGCTGGCCATCGCCCGGGCGGGGGTGGGGGTGAACAACCTCCCCCTGGAGCGCTGCTCCCGGTCCGGTGTGGCCGTCTTCTCCACCCCCGGGGCCAACGCCAACGCCGTGAAGGAGCTGGTGCTCTGCGCCATGCTGATCTCCTCCCGGGACATCACCGGCGCCGTGCGCTGGGTCCACCGCCAGGCCGAGGCCGGGGCGGACCTGGAGGCCGTGGTGGAGAAGGGCAAGGCCGCCTTCGTGGGCCCGGAGCTCTACCGGAAGGCCCTGGGGGTCATCGGCCTGGGGGCCATCGGCTCCCTGGTGGCCAACGTGGCCCTGGACCTGGGGATGGACGTCTATGGGTACGACCCCTTCCTCTCCGTGGACGCCGCCCTCCGGCTGGACCGGCACGTCCACGTGGTCCGGGATGTGCAGGAGCTCTACAAAAAGGCGGACTATATCACGGCCCACATCCACTTCAACGAGAAGACCCGGCACATGATCGACGGCCAGGCCCTGGGGGCCATGAAGCCCGGCGTCCGGCTCATCAACCTGGCCCGGGGGGGCATCGTGGACGACGAGGCCCTGCTGGCCGCCCTGGACGCGGGCCAGGTGACCGCCTACGTCACCGACTTCCCCAATAACCGGCTGGTGGAGAATCCCCACGTCATCGCCATGCCCCACCTGGGGGCCTCCACGCCGGAGAGCGAGCAGAACTGCGCCGTCATGGCCGCCGGGGAGCTGCGGGACTACCTGGAGAACGGGAATATCAAGAACTCTGTCAACCTCCCGGACGTCTACCTGGAGCGCAGCGGCGTCCAGCGCCTGTGCGTCATCCACAAGAACATCCCCGCCATGCTGGCCAACATCACGGCCCTGCTGAGCCGGGACGGCGTGAACGTGGAAAACCTGAGCAACAAGTCCAAGGGGGACTACGCCTATACCCTGGTGGACCTGGGGGCCAAGGTGGAGCCCGCCGTCATCACGGACCTGCGGAACCTGGCCAACGTCATCCGGGTGCGGGTCATCGACTGAGCCGGAGCTTCCGGGCACGCCTGAACCGGCTCTGAGTAAGGAGGGAACGCCTGTGCTGGACCTGAACGGCGCGCTGGAGCGCTTCGCCGGGAAGCTGGCTCTGGAGAACATACTGGCGGCGGCGGTGACGCTGCTGGTCTGCCTGCTGGCGGCCCGGCTGCTGCTGAGGCTGGCGGGGCGGCTGCTGCTCCGGACGAAGCTGGAGGAGCGGATCCGCCGCTACGTGCTGCTGCTGGTGAAGCTGCTGCTGTACACCCTGACGGCGGTCTTCACCGGGGTGAGCCTGGGGGTCAACATGACCTCCCTGGTGGCCCTGCTGTCGGTGGGCTCCCTGGGGGTCACCCTGGCGGCGGAGGACATCCTGGGCAACGTGGCCGGGGGGCTGGTGATCCTGTCCTCCCATCCCTTTGCCATCGGGGACTACATTGAGTCCGACGGGGTCTCCGGCACGGTGGAGGAGATCAGCCTGAACCACACCAAGCTCATCACCCCCGACGGCCTGGTGGCCCTCCTGCCCAACAAGGCCCTGGCGGCCTCCAGGGTCACCAACTACACGGCGCTGGGCCGCCGCCGGATCGCCTGGAAGATGAGCGCGCCCTACGGCGTGCCCACGGAGACGGTAAAGGCGGCCTGCTACCGGGCCGTGGAGCGGACGGAGCACATCCTCCCGGACCCGGCCCCGGCGGTGTACCTCACGGCCTTTGAGGACAGCGGGGTGGCCTTCACCGTGTACTGCTGGGCCGCCGCCGGGGACTTCTGGGCCACCCAGTTCGCCCTGGCGGAGAACCTGCGGGAGTGCTTCGCCCAGGCGGGGGTGGAGATTCCCTACCGGAGGCTGGACGTTCAGGTCCGGCAGGACCAACGGTGAGGCCGGTTTTCAAAAAGGCTCCGGAGCGCTCCCACAGACGAAAAAATACCTCTCAGGAAGCCCTGAGAGGTATTTTCATCATTGGCTCAGCCGAGGATCAGAAGGACCATGGTGAGGATCAGGAAGAGGGCCCCGATCCATTTGGTGGCCCGGGCCAGCTTGGCGTCCATGGTCTTGGCCTTGTTCTTCGCCAGGAAGGAGTCGGCCACGCCGCCGATGGCGCCGGAGAGCCCGGCGCTCTTGCCGGACTGGAAGAGGACGATCAGGATGACGCCCAGGCCGAGGAGCAGCTGCAAAATGGTAATGATAAGCTTAAACAACGTATTCAACCTCCAGATTTCATCACGCATAGCGTGAAAAGTGCTTGACAGCTTTTTATTCTACCACAAGGTTTTCCGATTTTCAAGTGCTATTCGAGAAAATTCAGCGGGGAATTTCTCAATCTGTGGAGGCGCTCAGCTCCGGCCGGTCTCCCTGGCGACGGCCTCCTTCAGCACCTCCGCCAGGGTGATGCCCTCGACGGTCCAGTCGGCCTCCAGCACCGGGGTGAGGGGCACGGAGAGATAGAGGTTGTTGCCCGAGGAGTAGGCCCCGGTGGTGACGCCCACCACGCGGCCGTAGATGTTCATCAGCACGCCTCCGCTGCTCCCGTGGGAGATGTCCGCCGTGTTGATGACACAGGGGAGGGTGAAGCCCTCGGCCTGGTGGTTCACCGCGCTGATGACCCCGTCGCTGATGGCCAGGGTGATGCCCAGGGGCACGCCCATGGTATAGACCTGGTCGCCGGGGCGGAGGTCCGGGTCCTCCGCGATTTCCAGGAAGGAGAAGAAGGGGGCCGTGGTCTTCCCGTCCCGGGTGGTCTGGGAGACCCGGAGGAGAGCCAGGTCCGCGTCGATGTCGTAGAAGAGCACCTTTTCCACGGGGAAGGTCTCCCCGGTGACCAGGGTGACGGTGGCAAAGGAGGACCCCTTGATGGTGTGGTAGTTGGTGACGGCCAGGCCCCCGGCGGTGACAAAGAAGCCGGAGCCGCCGTTGTCGGACTGGTCCTTTTCATACTGCTTCTCCGTCCGGTAGGTGTCCAGACGGAAGACGGCGGCCATGTGCCGGTCGGCCACCTGCCGGGCGGTGAGCTCCTGGGGGAAGAGGCCCTGAATGTCTGCCTGGGTGCAGATGCCCTTGTCCACCAGCCGCTGGGCGGCGGAGACGCCCTCCGCGTCCGGGAAGGGCAGGGCGTCCCGGACCAGCTCATAGAGCTCCCCCAGGGTCAGGGTGTCCCCGTAGTCCCGGGCGAGCAGGCCCGCCCGCCGGGCGAAGAGGGCGGCGTTCTCGTTGTCGAAGCCCTCCTTGTAGCCCAGCTGGCGCAGCAGGGAGGCGCAGAACTCGGCGGTGGGGACGGGCTCCTGCTGATCGGAGGTGACGGTGACCCAGCCCTGGGCGGCGGCGTACTCCTGGGGGGAGACGTCCCGGGTGGCGGAGGTGACGCCGTAGAGCCGGACCAGCAGCTCCGTGGCCCGGACCCGGGCGGCGGGGGTTTTCAGGGCCTTGGCGGAGGGGACGCTGTCCAAGAGGTGAAGGGCCGTCAAGGTCTTGGCGGCCTGTAGGGCCTCGCCCTCCAGGGCCGAGGCGGCGGGCACCGCGCCGCACAGAAGGAGCAGGGCGCAGAGCAGGGAAACCAGTCGTTTTTTCATGGGAATGCCTCCGTATTCGATGATTTTCATATTCTAGCACGATGGAACCGGCTTTGCAAGGGGCCCGGCGCAGAGTCTCGTTTGCTTTTCCGGCTGGAGAATCCGCCTACCGGCTCCACGTACCGGCGAATTGACTAAGGCTTGAAGGCGCGGATTGGCCGTGGTATAATCAAAGTGACAAAATTGGATGGATCGGGGTGATTTTATGAGGAAGCCCGCCATATTGGCCGCCATATTTTTCCTGGGGGTTGTGAGTTCTTATGTGGGCCTGTGCTATCTGGTCCCCGGGCTGAGGATCAAACTGGCGGCCGATACAGGGACCTATTTTGTGGAGAGCCTGCGGCACATGGTTCTCCTCAAAAGCATGATTTCTTTGGCGATTGGGGCGGCGCTGGCCGGGGTTCCCCTCCTGATCTCTAAAGGAAAGTGATCGCTTCCAGATGGATGGGGCGCGTCCTATTCAGGATGCCGCTGGAAAATCGGAGTTTTGAGAGGTGAGACATATGAAACAGTGCAAGATTACCATATTAAAAACCACGTTGCAGGAGGACCTCGCGAGAGAGTACGGCGTCCCCGGATTTTCCGTCTGCCCCCTGATGAAGGAGGGCCAGGTGTTCTATTCCGATTACGCGAAGCCGGAGGGCTTCTGCGATGAGGCGTGGAAGGCCGTCTATCAGTACGTGTTCGCCCTGGCCAACGGCGCGGAGGGCTGGTATGACAACACCTGGATAGACCCCAGGCATAAGGGAGTGGCCATCTGCTCCTGCAATGACGGGCTCCGCCCGGTCATTATGAAAATTGAGCGGATGGAGGAATAGGCAAAATCCTTAGAGCGGGCATTTGACCGGGCGGCCATCCATTGCAGAGAACCGCCTGGTTCCCTGCGGGGGAGTGTCCGATGGGCGGATTTATTGTAGGGGCGGCTATCAGCCGCCCGTCTTCTTCAAACACCGGACTTTCCGGAGGACGGGCGATTGATAATCGCCCCTACAAAATGCCAGGGTAACATCAAACATCATAAAATGCGCGGTCGGACACTCCCCAACACATCTGCCCCCTGGACAGCCCGGGGGACCTCTGTTATAATGTACAAAGGCAGACCTTCCCCCGGGGAGCGGGATATTACAATCATCATAAAGGAGAGCGCTGAAATGGAACTGAAAGAAATTCTTGGAAAGTGCGACCACACCCTGCTGGCCCAGGGAGCCACTTGGGAGGAGATCAAGGCCATCTGCGACGACGGAATGAAATACCAGTGCGCCAGCGTCTGCATCCCCGCCAGCTACGTGAAACAGGCGGCGGACTACGTGGAGGGGAAACTCCCCATCTGCACGGTCATCGGCTTTCCCAACGGCTATGACACCACCATGGCAAAATGCTTCATGGCCTCCGACGCCGTGCGGAACGGGGCCAGCGAGGTGGACATGGTCATCAATATCGGCTGGGTGAAGGACCGGAAGTGGGACCAGCTCCTACAGGAGATTTCCTTCGTAAAGGCCGCCTGCGCGGGGAAGCTCTTGAAGGTCATCATTGAGTGCTGCCTCCTCACCGACGAGGAGAAGATCCAAATGTGCGGCATCGTCACCGCCTCCGGGGCGGACTATATCAAGACCTCCACCGGCTTCGGCGGCGGCGGAGCCACCCGGGAGGACGTGGCCCTCTTCGCCAAGCACGTGGGCCCCCATGTGAAAATCAAGGCCGCCGGGGGCATCGCCGATCTGAAGGACGCCGAGGACTTCATCAACCTGGGGGCCTCCCGCCTGGGCACCAGCCGGATCGTCAAGGCCGTGAAGGCCCTGGAGGGCTGATGATGGGCACCCCTCACAACGAGGCCGCCCGGGGGGACTTCGCCCCCACCGTCCTCATGCCCGGCGATCCTCTCCGAGCCAGGTTCATCGCCGAGACCTTTCTGGAGAACGCCCGGCTGGTGAACAACGTCCGGGGCATCCAGGGCTGGACGGGGACCTGGCAGGGCGTCCCCGTGTCCGTCATGGCCTCGGGCATGGGCATTCCCAGCATGGGGCTTTACGCCCACGAGCTCTTCCATTTCTACGGCGTGGAGAACATCATCCGGGTGGGCACCACCGGGGCCCTCAGCGAGAAGCTAAAGCTCCGGGACGTGGTGCTGGCCCAGGGGGCCTGTACGGACTCCAGCTTTGCCCGGCACCTGGGCCTGCCGGGGACCTTCGCCCCCATCGCGGACTTCCGCCTCCTGGAGACCGCCGTGGCCGTGGCCCGGGAGAAGGGGGTGGAGCCCCCGGTGGGGAACATCCTCAGCTCCGACGTCTTTTACTTCAAGCACGGCGGGGGCCTGGAGTGGGCCCCCATGGGGGTCCTGGCCATCGACATGGAGACCGCGGGCCTCTACACCACCGCCGCCGAGGCGGGCAGGCGGGCCCTGACCATCTGCACCGTCACCGACAGCCTGGTCACCGGGGAGGCCCTGCCCCCGGCGGAGCGCCAGAGCTCCCTGTTCCAGATGATGGAAATCGCCCTGGGGACCGCCCGGCGGATGGCGGAGGCGTGAGGGCGGAGAAAACGCCCCCGATTTGCCGGGGAAGTTCCGGCGTTTTCCCCAAAAGGAAAACATTTCGTGAATACAGTTGAAATCTGGGAATGAAGTTGTTATAATGGGCTTGGCCCTACGGGGCCGGTACTCCGGGCCGACCGGAGATAAAATGGAAGGAAGGTTGATTCCAAATGAAGAAGTTGTTTGCAATTCTGCTGACTTTGGCGATGGTCCTGTCCCTGGCCGCCTGCGGAGGCGGAGACTCCGGCAAGACCGACGCCCCCGCCGACGGCGGCAGCCAGCAGCAGGAGCCCGCGCAGACCCCCGCCGACGAAGGCGGAGACGAGGGCGGCGCCGAGGGCGGAGCCGACATCCGGGTCGCCATGATTACGGACTACGGAGACATCACGGACCAGTCCTTTAACCAGACCACCTATGAGGCCAGCAAGGCCTGGTGCGAGGCCAACGGCGTGGACTTCACCTACTACAAGCCCGCCGGAGACTCCACGGCGGAGCGGGTGGCCATGGTGGAAAAGGCGGCGGACGAGGACTATAATGTCATCGTTATGCCGGGCTTTGCCTTTGCCGAGACCATCAAGGAATGCGCGGACGCCTATCCCGAGATCAGCTTCATTGCCCTGGACGTGGCCGAGGGCGACGTGGGAACCATCCCCAGCAATACCTACTGCGCCGTCTATAAGGAAGAGCTCTGCGGCTACATGGCCGGCGTCGCCGCTGTGAAGCTGGGCTACACCCACCTGGGCTACCTGGGCGGCATGGCCGTTCCCGCCGTGCAGCGCTTTGGCTACGGCTTCATCCAGGGCGTGGACGCCGCCGCCGGTGAGCTGGGCCTGAGCGACGTGGTTGTGGAATACGTCTACGGCAACCAGTTCTTCGGAGACCCCGACATCACCGCCTACGCAGACAACTGGTATCAGAACCTGGGCGTTCAGGCGGTCTTCGCCTGCGGCGGCGGCATCTGCACCTCCGCCGGTGAGGCGGCCGCCAAGGTCCCGGGCACCAAGGTCATCGGCGTGGACGTGGACCAGAGCTTCACGCTGGACGCCGCCTATGGCGAGGGCGTGACCCTGACCTCCGCCATGAAGGGCCTGGCCGCCACGGTCAGCCACATGCTGGACGAGGTGGCCGCGGGCAACTTCGCCAACTACGGCGGCAAGGCCGAGGCCCTGGGCCTGGTCTCCGGCGACGATCCCGAGGCCAACTATGTCCTCATCCCCATGGAGACCACCCAGTGGGGCGACGGCTTCACGCAGGACGACTACAAGGCCCTGGTGAAGGATATGTTTGACGGAAAGATCACGGTCTCCGACGACATCTCCGCCATGCCGGAAACCTCCAATATTCAGGTCAACGACCTGGGGAACATCAAGTAAGAAATCCCCTCAGACGCGGCGGGGACGGGAGAAATCCCGTCCCCGCTTTTTCTTGCCTTTTTTCCGCGTTTGTGGTATACTACATAAGATCATATTCCCGCCGGACCGGCGGTCAGAAAAGGAGATATGACTATGAAAACTTACACATTCAAGCCCCACGGCGTCTGTTCTCAGGAAATGCAGGTAGACCTGGACGATCAGAACGTCATCCAGGAGTTCCGCGTCGTCGCCGGGTGCCACGGCAACCTCCAGGGCATCGCCGCCCTGGTCAAGGGCATGCCCGCCGAGGAGGCCATCCGCCGCCTGAAGGGCATCAACTGCAAAACCAAGGGCACCTCCTGCCCCGACCAGCTGGCCCGCGGACTGGAGCAGGCGCTGAGCCAGAACTGAAGGGACCGGCGCGCAGGATGAAAATCGTCTTGGTAATCGACCAATTTGACGACGCCAACAACGGCACCACCATCAGCGCCCGCCGCTTTGCCTCCGCCCTCAAGGAGCACGGGAACGAGGTCCGGGTCATCGCCACCGGGAAGCCCACGGACTACAAGTACGCCGTCCGGCAGATGCGCTTCCTCCCCATTGTGGAGCACCTGATTACCAGCCAGGGCATGCGCCTGGCCATCCCCAACAAGCACGTCTTCGAGAAGGCGGCGGCCTGGGCGGACGTGGTGCATTTCATGATGCCCTCCCCCCTGGCCATCATGGGCCTCAAGCACGTGGAGCGCCTGGGCATCCCCCACACGGCGGCCTTCCACTGCCAGCCCGAGAACATCACCTTCACCCTCCACCTGGGGAACAGCAAGCGGGTGAACGATTTCGTCTATACCAAGTTCCGGGACACCTTCTTCAATCGCTTCACCCACATCCACTGCCCCAGCAACATGATCGCGAACCAGCTCCGGGAGCACGGGTACACCGCCCGGCTGCACGTGATCTCCAACGGCATCAGCCCCCAGTACGCCTACGGCCGCAGTCCCCAGGAGGACTGGATGCGGGGGAAGTTCAACGTGCTGATGGTGGGCCGCTACGCCGGGGAGAAGCGCCAGGACGTCCTCATCGACGCCTGTGCCCTGTGCCGCCACAAGGAGGACATCCAGGTCATCCTGGCGGGCAAGGGGCCCCTGGAGGGGAAGTACCGCCGCCTGGCGGAGAAGCTCCCCAACCCCATTGTCATGGATTTCTACGAGCCCAGCCGCCTCCTGGAGATTCTCCACATGGCGGACCTGTACGTCCACACCTCCGACGCGGAGATCGAGGCCATGAGCTGCATGGAGGCGTTCGCCTGCGGCCTGGTGCCCGTCATCGCGGACTCCCCCCGGTCCGCCACGCCCCAGTTCGCCCTGGACGGGCGGAGCCTGTTCCCCGCCGGGGACGCCGCCGCCCTGGCGGAGAAGATCGACTGGTGGTTCGAGCACCCGGAGGAGCGGGAGGAGATGGGCAGGCGCTACGCGGAGCACGCGAAGCAGTACGCCCTGGACCGCTCCATCGAGATGACCGAGGAGATGTTCCGCACGGCCATCCGGGAGCAAAGGGGCTCTTAAAAAACGCCGGAGACCCCGCCCCCCGGGCGGGGTTTTTCACTACCCGGCATCCGAAAGGAGCGCCTATGGAAAACAGCAAGGTCTTCGCCATGAAGCTCTCAAAGGTCTACCCGCTGCTGGTGCAGAAGGCCCAAAGGAAGGGGCGCACCCAGGAGGAGGTGGACCAGGTGATCCGCTGGCTGACGGGCTACACCCAGGAGACCCTGGAGCGCCAGCTGGAGCGGGATCCGGATTATGGGACCTTTTTCCGGGAGGCCCCTTGCATTCACCCCAAGGCCGCCCAAATCACCGGAACCGTCTGCGGCGTCCGGGTGGAGTCCATCCAGGACCCCCTGATGCGGAACATCCGCTATCTGGACAAGCTGGTCGACGAGCTGGCCAAGGGCCGTCCCATGGAGAAAATTCTCCGGGAGTAGGTCTCCTTCCGGCTTCACGGCATTTTAAAAGGAACCCCTCCGGGGGTTCTTTTTTATTATGGAAAAGCGGGAAAACGGCCCGCCGGTTCGAAAACATGCGCTCTCTCCCTCAAGGCCGTCCAGTCACCATCTTCCTGCTTTTCACGTATGCTGAACCAGCAACAAAGGAGGAATGCACCATGGCATATTCCGACCGGGAGCTGCTGGCGCGCCTGATCGAGTGCGAGGCGGGCGGCGAGGGGGAGAACGGCATGAAGGCCGTGGCGGGAGTGGTAATGAACCGGGTTCACGCCCGGGGCGGCGAGTATGCCCGGATCGGCCAGGGCAGCATTCGCAACATTATTTTCCAGCCCTATCAGTTCGTCTGCGCCAGCGAGACGGAAGGGGGCGCTTATAACCCCCAGAACATATTCAACATGCGGCCTGAACAAATTCACTACGATATCGCCGACTGGGCCATCGCCGGAAACCGCCTGCCGGACGTGGCGGAGTCGCTGTGGTTCTACAACCCGTTCAGCCCTGACTGCCGGCGCTTTTTCCCAACCGGCGTGGGCTATTGGCAAACCCGCATTGGAGACCATTGCTTTTATAATCCAACGGATGCATATTACAAGACTTGAGAGGTGTCATCATGCCCAACATGCAGTACACGGCCCGTCCCCTGACGGACTGGTCCACTGAAATCAGCGCGCCCCAGGCCTCCGCCCAGGCGCATACCACCACGTCCACCACCACAACCACGACCTCCTCCGCCTCGGCGGCAGGCCATGGAGGCGCCGCCCCGATGACCACGACCACCACCACCGGAACTGCCAGCGCGGCCCAGGCCGCCCAGCCCTCCTGCTCCGCCCCTGGGGCTCAACAGCAGCCGCAGTCCTACCCGACCCCCATGGCCCAGCAGCCGCAGACCGCCCCCATGATGCAGCAGCCGCAGACCGCTCCCATGATGCAGCAGCCGCAGTCCTACCCAGCCTCCCCGGACCGGCAGCCCGCCGCCGCTCCAGCGCCCTCCTCCGGCCTCCCCGCCGTGGCGCGAAACGAGTTCCATGGCGCCTCCGGGACGCTGGACCTGGAAACCCACCAGCCCATTGAGGTCATCGACGCCCCCACCAGCATGAACGAGGCCTTCCTGGGCTCCATGAAGGCCATGCTCCTGCGGAACCGGGGGAGCTTTGTCACGGCCACCTTCCTCATCGGCACCCAGGGCACCACCACCTGGGAGGGCATCCTCCACGACGTGGGGAACGACCACATCATCATCTTCCAGCCGGGCCGCCAGCGCTACATCGCCTGTGATATCTACGCGCTGAAATATATCGAGTTCTACGACACCCGGGAGCGGGACGCCTGTGCCCAGCTCCTCCGGCAGAGCGGGCGGAACAGCGCCATGGACCAGGGGACGAACAATTTCTATTAAAGGACGCAAAAAAGCGGAGACCTTCCGGTCTCCGCTTTTTGAAGCGAAAGGGAATAATCAGCGCTTGCTGAACTGAGGCGCGCGCCGGGCGGCCTTGAGGCCGTGCTTCTTGCGCCTCCCCATTGGGGCATGCGCCCCAACGGGGGCCCCCAAGGGATTTGAAATGCTCGGCGGAAATAAATTCCGCCTCCGCAAATTCTGCGCTTCGCTCCGAATTTACGGCGCTGTTCGCGCCGCCCCATCCAAGATGGGGCCCCGAAGGAGCGCGGAGGGCATGGGCAGATAACTCAGCGCTTGCTGAACTGAGGAGCCCGACGGGCGGCTTTCAAACCGTATTTCTTGCGCTCCTTCATACGAGGATCACGGGTCAGGAACCCGGCCTTCTTGAGGATGGGGCGGTTGTCCTCGCTGGCCAGCAGGAGGGCCCGGGCGATGCCGTGGCGCAGGGCGCCGGCCTGGCCGGTGACGCCGCCGCCGGAGACGGTGGCCACGATGTCCATTTTCCCGGTGTTGCCGGTGGCCTCCAGGGGCTGGCGGACCACCATCTTCAGGGTCTCCAGGCCGAAGTAATCATCGATGTCCCGGCCGTTGATCGTGATGGAGCCGGTGCCGCTGGGGAACAGGTGAACGCGGGCGACGGAGGACTTCCGGCGGCCGGTGCCGTACAGATAGGGCTTCTTAGACTGATACATACGCTTCCTCCTCCTTATTCGGCGTCCAGGGCGATGGGCTTCTGAGCCTGCTGCTTATGCTCGGCGCCGGCGTAGATGTGCAGGCGTTTCAGGGAATCCTTGGCCACGGTGTTCTTGGGCATCATGCCCCGGACCGCCACACGCATGGCCACCTCGGGCTTCTCCTGCATCAGGATGCGATAGGGGGTCTCCTTGAGGCCGCCCACCCAGCCGGAGTGGGTGCGGTAGATCTTCTGATCGCCCTTTTTCCCGGTGAGGACGGCTTTTCCCGCGTTGATAATAATCACATTATCTCCGCAGTCCGCATGGGGGGTGTAGGTGGTCTTATTTTTGCCGCGGAGCAGGTCGGCGGCCCGGACGGCGGTCTTGCCCAGGGGCTTCCCGGCGGCGTCCAGAATGTACCACTTGCGCTCAATGTTGGCTTTATTCGCCATAAAAGTGGACATGGTCTTTCCTCCATCGATATAGTTTCTTTTGATTGCTTCAATCAAGCGAAGAGCTCCTTGCGGAGCAGCCAAGGTTATTTATACCATGCCGCCCGCCCCTTGTCAACCGGAATTTCTGCTCCGGTTTCATATGCTCGTATTTCCTATGATTTTCTATCCTATTCTTCAAAATGCTCGAATTCAATTTCGGATTCTTCGCCGCGGCCCGCCGGATTTCGCTCCGCCCGGGGAAAGGGCGGCGGCCCGGAGGGAGTTTCCCGCCTCCGGGCCGCCGTCGAGGACGCCTGTTTTCAGGGGAATTGAGCCGTCAGGCTGCCCCGCTGTAGGATGTGGCCCTCCGCCGCCTGGAGGAAGTGCTTCTTCCGGGAGTTGGAGCTCAGGCCCAGGACGCAGTCCAGGGCGTAGACCGTCAGACGGTAGCGGTGGCTGGCAAAGGGGGGCGGCTTGGGCCCCGCGTAGCGGTGGACGCCGTAGGCGATGCCCTGGGTCACGCCGCTCTCCAGACGGTCCCGCTGGGGGATGCCCCCGGGGATGACCTTCCGGGCGGGGAAGTTCCACATGACCCAGTGGGTAAAGTCCTTCACGGGGTGGCTCAGGTCCTCCAGGGTGACCGCCAGGGTCCTGGCCCGGGGGGAGAGGTTCTCCAGGACGATCTCCGGGGACAGGTCCTTCCCCCGGCCCGTGTTCTCCCGGGGGAAGCGCCCCCCGTCCTCCAGGCCGGGGCAGTGGAAGCGCAGAATCTCGATTTCCATGTCCGCCGCCCCCTCTCAGCGCTTCTCTTTGGGCAGGATCAAATTCAGCAGCACGGCCATCAGCGTGGCGATGACCACGGGGGACTTGCCGAAGATCATGGTGAAGCCTGCGGGGAACTGGCTCAGGGCCCCGCTGGCCTGGCTGACGCCCACGCCCAGGGCCGCCGACAGGCCCACGATGGTGGTGTTCCGGGCCGTCAGGTCCTGGGAGGCGATGAGCTTCATGCCCGTCATGGCAATGGTGGAGAAGACGGTGATGGTGGCCCCGCCCAGGACGCACTGGGGGATGGTGGTCAGCACCGCCGCGAACTTGGGGGACAGGCCCGCCAGCAGGAGGAAGCCCCCCGTCATGGCGAAGACGATCCGGTTCACCACCTTGTTGGTGGTGACGATGCCCACATTCTGGGAGTATGTAGCCGTGGGCAGGCCGCCGAAGAGGGCCGTCAGGATGTTGCTGCACCCGTAGGCGATGATGCCTCCCTGGAGCTCCTGGTCCGTGGGGTCCCGGTCCAGGCCGCCCACGGTGGTGGCGGTGAAGTC